>JBCCIX010000211.1:0-7409 GCA_039028075.1 Bacteroidota bacterium
CAGAGCTCAAAGTAAATTAGTAAATCTTTGGTACAAAAGAATTTACAATTATGCCTTGAGGTACTTTTCAGATCATGATGAAGCTATGGATATAGCACAGAAAACCTTTATTACTTTTCACGAGAAAATCTGGCAATTAAATGATATTGAAGGTTTTAAAGCCTGGCTATACAGAATTGCTTCCAATCACTGCCATGAGGCCGCACGAAAAATGAATAGGGCAAGTCAACATTTTTCTGTGGAGGAAAAGGCTAGTGAGGTTAACACTGAAGCCAAAGCTACTTTTTTTAATCCGGACAAACAGTTTCAAAGGTTAGAGTTAAGTGACATTCTCCAGATGGCTTTAAAAACGCTGAATGAAGAACAACGAGAAGTAGTGATCATGAAAGAATATGAAGGTTTAAAATTTACGGAAATAGCAGAGGCTCTTTCGGTGAGTGAAAATACGGTTAAATCAAGGCTTTATTATGGTTTAAGCCACTTGAGAAAAGCGCTAGTCGCGAAAAATATTACAATTGAAATACTACAATCATGAGTTATAAACCAGATGAGATAACACTGATCAACTACTTGTACGGAGAGTTGACAGTAGAGGAGAAAAAGGCAGTAGAGGACTACCTGAAGAAAAATCCGGAGGTCGCCAAGGAAGTACAAGGACTCAGTGATACACGAAGTATTACATCTTCTTATGAGGATAAAGAAGTCATACCACCCGTAAACCTTTTTCGAGGTGAACAGGGCGAAAAGATGGGGTACAAGGGTAGAACCTGGAGAATGACAATGGTTATAGCCGCCTCGGTAAGCCTACTATTAATAGTGGGGTTCTTAACCGGCTATAACGCATCCTACGGTAATGAAGGACTCACCGTAGGGTTCATCAATGATCAGAAAGAAGAGGATACCAAAATTACACTGGATCAGATAGAAAAGCTTTTGGAAGAGAGCATGAGGCGTAATCGAAATGATCAACGAAACGAGCTAACTGCTTTCAAACAGAACTTCGAGCGTGACTATTCGGATATGATGAAGCAACACGAGCATCAATTAGCCGCTTTCGTGAATAAGCAGTTGGAGGTTGACGAGAAAAAGTTGGGAGAATACGCCAGAAATCTGGAATTGAGAAATGCCGAATTGATCAATCAATACTTTGAAAGCTCCCAAATTGAACAACAAACCTACGTTAAAAATCTGCTGATTGACTTCACCGCCTACCTTGAAGAACAACGGATTCAGGACAGGGATTTTTATTTGAACAGGCTAATTGATTTAAAGCTTTCTACGGACTTAAAGCAGCAAGAAACGGAGCAAATGCTCACTTCTATCATTAAGTCTGTGCACAACTTACCCAATGAAGAAACAACTCAAAATTTTTAGGATATGAAAATGATAGCAAGTATGATTTTAATGGCTTTGACTCCCTATTGTGTAAGCCAATCCATTAATGAAGAAAGAATGGATCGGGATTTGGAAATAGCAGAGAATATACTCTCAACCCTGATGAAAACCTCTGATCAAGATGTGTTTTTCTACACTAGACCGCCCTACAAGGGGACGTTTGTAGAAGGGTACGGTGTCATATTTAATGCTACACGTCGAACAGGAAGTCGTATAGTAGCAACTAAGGGGGATATGGCTTTTGATATAAACGGCAAGGCTATAGGTACTGCGGTCATATCTACTTCTGCGAGCGCTAGAGGTGACGCTAAGGGCAAAGAAGATCATCAGACGCAGTGGATAGAAAATATGAAAACTTTTTTCATCGACTATGCAGATCTCATCGGCCAGTTGAAGCCAGAACACAAAATTATGATCAGTCCGGATGGTGGAGAGAGTACTTTTGGCGCATGGCCTACCCTTGAAATAAGGGCAAATGGAAATACTCAAACGTTTGAAGATCCAACTTTAGAAATCATAAAAAAGGATCTTAGTGATTATAAATCGAGTAAAATAAGCAGAGCAGAGCTTTCTAAACGTATCAAAATAATTGAGCCACCTACGAAAGAAAATATAGCTCAGGATGTAGAGTTGCTAGCCAGTATCTTACAGCGACTTTATAAGTCAGATCTGTCTACCACCTACTACATTTCGGGAAGAGTGAATTACGGCAAGATCCCCGAGTTTGGCGTTGTTTTTAATATGCGTGTATATTCCTCGTCCAGAGAGCAAGAATTACATAGGATAGTAACACAAAAAAGAAGTGGACTCACGCAGTATGAACGTGATAAAGTCGTAAAAGACATGTACCCAAGCTTCTTGAGTGAGTTAAAGGAAAATATCGTTCAGTACGGACGTACTGTTAAATCGTTGGCACCTGACGAAATGATGCTGTTTAAAGTGCGATTAACAGAATGCAAAAGCTGTGGAATCCCGGAAAAATTAGAATTATCCATCAAAGCATCAGATTTGAAGGCCTATGATTCCGGTAAGATCAACGAGTCGACAGCCATTGGAAAAATAACGGTCAAAGAAATAGGCGAGCAGTAGTTATTGTAACCTTTTGTAAACCAGCAAGTACTAAGGTCAATGTGTATACTATATAAGGGGTTTAATCGTTCTTACTCGCAACACGTTCCAAGGGATGAAAACTCAAACAACCAACGATTATTCTCCTTATTTATATACACGGGAATTTAACTTGATGTCCGGCTCCCAGAAAATCAACTATTTATTTAGTTTTGAGATTAACAAAGGTCAAAAAAATGAAAAATAAGTTAATTATAGGTGCCGCCGCCGTTGTGGTGACAATCCTCGCCACCTGGTTTTTTACTGACGGGAGTTCCGATGACTTGGGGGAAATAATTGTTGAGGCGAAAAAAGGCACTTTTAGGGTTGAAATTACCACTACCGGGGAGTTAGAAGCCCAAAATTCAGTAAAGATCCTTGGCCCAAATGGTTTGAGAGCGGCTCGTATTTGGCAAGTAAACATAGATCATATTATCGAGGAAGGTACGGTGGTAAAAAAAGGGGATTACATCGCCAGGTTAGATCAGTCCCAGCTAGGTGATAATATTCAAAATAGGCAGAATGAGTTGCAGCAAAGTCTTTCCAAATACACTCAAACGAAATTAGATACGGCTTTGGAGTTGCGGGCTGCAAGAGACGAACTAATTAACTTAGGATATACGGTGGAGGAAAAAGACATTATTTTGTCTCAGTCCCAATTTGAACCTCCAGCCACGATAAAACAGGCTGAAATTGATCTGGAAAAAGCCAAGAGAGAACATAGCCAGGCCAAAGAAAACTATGTGTTGAAATCGCAAAAAGCGGTAGCACAAATGCAAGAGGCCGCCGCCGAACTTGCAGAAGATCAAAATAGGCTCGATTTCCTGGAAGAGTTGAAGAAAAAATTTACCATTCTCGCCCCTGAACCTGGAATGTTGGTGTACACCCGACACTGGGACGGAACAAAAATAGGAGTGGGTTCCTCAATACAAGCTTACGACCCTGTAGTAGCTACTTTACCGGACCTTTCTTCCATGATTTCTAAAACCTATGTAAATGAGGTCGATATTCGTTCTATCAACAAAGGTCAAAAAGTTGAAGTAGGTCTTGATGCTTTTCCTGAAAAAGAACTTACCGGTAGAGTGATGAATGTGGCAAACATAGGCGAACAAAAGCCTAATTCAGATTCAAAGGTGTTTCAAGTCAGTATTCTGATCAATGAATCGGATACCACCTTACGTCCAGCTATGACCACTTCCAATGCAATTATTGCAGAGACCATTCCTGACGTTGTATTTGTTCCTTTAGAATGTCTGCACAGTCAGGGTGATTCTATTACCTATGTGGTAAAGCGTGATGGACTCAGTTATACGAAACAAGAGGTAGTAGTAGGGAAAACGAATGCTAATGAAGCTATACTGGAGCAAGGGGTACTAGAAGGTGACGAATTATACTTATCTGTTCCTGATGATCTGGAAAATCGTCCTGTTGCCTTACTCAATGCAGACGATTCTACTCCACTAGCTAGTAAAGATTAGCTTCAGTTTCAATGATTTCAAACCTATATTCTGGGTTCTATATTGCATTAGATGCAGTATTGGCGAATAAGTTACGTTCTATATTGACGGCCTTGGGAATAATATTTGGGGTCGCTGCGGTCATTGCCATGTTGGCCATAGGTAATGGCGCACAGCAAGAGATATTGGAGCAAATAAAATTAGTTGGGGTGAATAACATCGTCATTACCCCCATAGTGGAGCAAACAGAAGAAGAAGTAGAAGTTTCCTCATCTAAAGCAGGAGAAAAGAACTTTTCGCCGGGTTTAACCCTTCAGGATGCAGAAAGCATTAAGGAAATAATCCCGGGAATTGGTACAGTAAGCCCTGAGATAATACTGGATACGTACATCATAAAAAAGGGCATAAGAAGATCGGCCAAGTTAGTTGGTGTTGAAAATAACTATTTTGACATTTCCAACTTTTCCTTGGATCAGGGAAAACTATTTAATCAACGACAAAGGGATGCAGGCGAAGCAGTCTGTATTATAGGTCAAGGTATAAAAGCAAAATTTTTCAGTACGGAGGATCCTATCGGTAAAAGGATAAAAGTGGGTAACCACTGGTTAGAAATTGTCGGTGTCTTAGAAGATCGGTTCATCAGTGAAAAAAGTATTTCCAATCTGGGCATTCGCAATTATAATATGGACGTTTACACACCTTTAAAAACAGTGCTTATCCGCTACAAAAACAGGGCTTTGGTTACCGAAACTTTAATTAAAAGAGCGTTGAGAAGTAATGACAACGCTAGTGAGGCAAAACAATCAATTAATTATCACCAACTGGACCGATTAGTGATACAGGTAAATGAAACAGAAAAGATGTTAAGCATCTCCGAAGTAATTTCGAGATTACTTAAGCGTCGGCATTTTGATACCATTGACTATGAAATAACCATCCCAGAGCTTTTATTAAAGCAGCAACAACGAACTAAGAATATATTCAATTTTGTTTTGGGTGCCATTGCCGGTATTTCTCTGCTTGTGGGAGGTATCGGCATTATGAATATTATGTTGGCTTCTGTTTTGGAGCGCATCAAGGAGATTGGACTGCGGCTGGCTATCGGAGCAAAAAAAATGGATATTATCTACCAATTTGTCTTTGAGGCGGTCATGATTAGTGTCTCAGGCGGTATTATCGGTATAGTTTTAGGAATAATTTTAGCCTATGGAGTTGCTGAAATTGCAGAAATTCCAACCATAATATCCTTTACTTCGATCATTTTATCATTTGGCGTTGCGGCTACGGTAGGTTTGATTTTCGGTATCACCCCCGCCAAACGTGCCGCAGAACAAGACCCGATTTCATCTTTACGATATGAATAAGAAATTACTTTTTTTTTTAGCGCTAGCTTGTGTCGCGTTGGACTGTTTTGCCCAACGCAGGATTTCACTAGATGACATTATAAGCTTAGCCAGGAACCAGTCTCCTATTTCCAAACAAGCTGCCACTCAAAAAGAAAATCAGTATTGGAGTTATCGCATTTTTCGGTCGGATTATAACCCTCAGTTGCGAATTAATGGTTCCATTCCAGGTTATGCAAAAGCTTTTGAAGGGGTAACACAACCTGATGGTACACTTCAGTTTCAATCTGTGAATCAGATAAGTTCCAGGCTAAATCTTGGATTAGAACAGCCTCTGCCATGGACGGGGGGAACTATAAGTGTAAATTCAAATTTATTTTATTTTGATGTGCTGGGAGACAATATTGACAACCAGCTCTGGCGAGGTTCCCCGTTCACTATTGATCTTGACCAGCCTCTTTTTGCCTTCAATGAACTGAAGTGGAATAAAAAGACGGAGCCCCTCCGTTATGAGGAATCTAAGCGACAGTATGTGGAAGACCTGGAGGAGATATCTAGGGAGGCAGTTGCCCGGTTTTTTAATTATTTAGATGCTCAGGTGAATTTTCAAATCGCTCAATTCAACTTAGCCAACAACGACACTATTTACAGAATTGAGCAGGGTAGATACAATATTGGCACTACCTCGAAAGACAAGTTACTGCAAGTTGAACTTCAACTTTTGCGCTCCGAGCAAGCTGTCGCTCAAGCTCAGTTAGACTTAGAGACTTCCAGTTTAAGGTTAAGATCTTACGTTAGTCTAAACGATAATGAACAATTTGAGCTTTTACTACCTGAAGAGATTCCTCAATTTGAAATTAATTATGGAGAAGCTCTTAACTATGCTCAGAGTTATCGGGCAGACTATCTTGCCTTCCAGAGGAGAAGGATCGAAGCTGAACGGGAGGTAGCCAGAGCCAGAGGCGCTCAGTTCAGCACTAATTTGACTGCTACTTTCGGTTTGAACTCATCCGGTACAGAGGCTCGAGATGTTTATCAGGATCCGTTGGACGAACAACGCGTAGATGTAGGTTTCGCAATTCCTCTGGTGACCTGGGGAAGGAATGAGGCCAGAATGAAAAGCGCAATCGCCAATCAGCAACTTCAAGATTACGTGATTGCGCAAGAGGAGTTAAATTTTGAACAACAGATCCTAACGCAGGTCCGGCAATTTGAAGTTTTAAGAACCCAATTGGAGATATCTAAAAAATCAGATGAGGTAGCTGAGGAACGTTACAATGTAGCTCAAAACCGCTATTTGATCGGAAAAATAGACATTACCAATCTGAATATAGCCCTAGAAGAGAAAGATGAGGCTAAGCGAAGTTATATTTTAGCGCTTAGGGATTTTTGGACGGCGTATTATAATCTGCGCGAACTGACGCTCTATGACTTCGCTGAAGGTAAATTACTTTATGTAGAAGATAACAAAGACTAAAGCTCCGTGCAAGAGTAGCTGTATAGTTCGCTCGGCGGTTTTGATTACTTAATACGCCAAACCTTAAAATTCTTATATCGCGCACTTCTTGTGTACATATGCCTTAACCCAATTCTCCCGTTGTGGCAATCGGCAAATTCAGAAACATCCCATTTGCAAGCCAATTGGTGTCCCGCAAAATCCCTGTGCTGTATGTGCATTTCAATTTGATTCTCAAATTTGATAATGCGAATATGATACCTCTCATAGGGCCGAAAGAGTCCGGTTTTAAAGACATCCCCGGGAACGTCAGTGCCCTTCAGTCCCGTACCGTTTGGATCGTATCTCCTTAACCGGATATAATCATTATCACCCGAATAGTCCTTTGCAGCAAAAGCAGCGTAGCTAATATGGTAGGTATTCATGTTATTGAAGTAAGTCTTCATGCTGGGTACCCGACGCTTCTCATTCCACTCAGAAATATCTTCCGGGAAACTTCCGCCTTTTCCAGTAGCATGAAAATACAGGATATTAACACAGCGAGTAGTAGTATCAGTGCGTGTGTAGTCGTACTCAATAAGCAGGTTACCTTTAAAACTTTCCTTGGTCCACAGTACAGTATGACAAGTGTCATTGCCATGTTCGGACCCG
>JBCCIX010000212.1:0-7313 GCA_039028075.1 Bacteroidota bacterium
AAATATTTATAGTCTTGTTTTTGCTCTGTGTAGCTTGTTGTTAGTAGCGGGATGTGGTGACGATGACAGCGATGATCCGAGTGCTCCCCAAGGTCAATTATCTGTAAGAATTAACGATGGGCTTTGGACTTCAGTTGAAGCCGGTGCCGAGCTTCGAAATGGCTTCATAAGTTTAGCGGCAATTGATGCTAATGGTGATAACGTGGCCATTTTATTAAAGGGTGAGGAGACCGGAGTGTACGAAGTGGAAGACCTTTTTCAGTCCGGGAGCAGTGTTCCTGATAATACGGTGGCATATACTGCGTTCGGAGGAATAACGTTTACCTCAGCCTATGATATTGAAACAACTGGTGGAACTGTGACAGTTACAGAACTAGATACCGCCAATAACTTTATATCTGGAACATTTGATGTGAACTTAGCTCGAAATACAGGTTCCGGAGATAGTGTTATTAATTTAACACAAGGCGCTTTTAATCGGATCCAACTGGTAGTAGAAGCGGATATTTTGGGTAATAATGAGTTCTCGGCAAAAGTAGATGGTGTGGATTTCCAACCTAACATCATTGGCGGTACAGTGGCAGTAGGAACTATAGTATTAAGTTTCTCAAAAAATAGCGGTGAAACTATTGGTTTGACCGTGCCGTCAAACATCAATAATGGATCCTACACGCTAGGAGGCTTGGGAAGTACTTACTCTGCAAGTTATATAAAGAGTGCAACAGAGTCGTTTTTTGCCGATTCAGGAACATTAACAATTACGAATCACAATACAGATTCAAAGCAGATTGAAGGAACTTTTAATTTCACCGCTACCCCTCTGTTTGGAAGCGGTTCCATATCCATTACAGAAGGGTCTTTTCAGGTAAATTATTAAGGATCTGAACCCTTATTGAGTTTTTGAAAACTTAATAAGGGTTCATTAAATTTCCCTGCTGGCATCAAATCTCTCCAGGTAGTCAGCTACCCGTCTTACAACCATTCCCCCTAGTGATCCGTCCACTACACGGTGATCATAACTGTGAGAAAGGAACATTTTGTGACGAATGGCGATCGCATCCCCGTTGGGAGTCTCTATAACAGCTGGCTTTTTCACGATGGCCCCTAGAGCTAAAATCCCTACCTGTGGCTGCATAATAATGGGGGTACCCATGACATTGCCAAATGAACCGACATTCGATATCGTAAATGTCCCCCCGGAGAGTTCATCAGGGCCTAGTTTGTTTTCCCTCGCACGTACAGCGAGATCATTGACTTTATTAGCTAGGCCCGTAAGGTTGAGCTGATCCGCATTTTTTATCACCGGAACGATCAAATTACCGGAAGGTAAAGCAACAGCCATACCAATATTAATATTCTTCTTTTTGATGATATTATCCCCATCCACCTGAATGTTGATCATTGGATAATCTTTTATTGCCTTAGTTACGGCTTCTATAAAAATAGGGGTAAAAGTAAGATTACCACCTTCTCGTTGTTTAAAGGTATTCTTATTACGGTTCCGCCAGGCCACTACGTTTGTTACATCTGCCTCGACAAACGAGGTGACGTGTGGAGAAATTCGCTTGGAATCCACCATACGCTCTGCGATCATTTTACGCATACGATCCATTTCCATGACTTCGTCTCCGGCAGAAATAGAAACACTTATTTTTTGAGGCTCACGGGTTGGAATTATTTCCGCGGTAGAAACTGCTTTTACTGGCTCCGGTGCTACGGTATCTTGACGCGTTTCTAAATAGGCCAGAATGTCTTTTTTAGTTACTCGACCTTCTTTACCACTACCTTGAATAGTTTCTAATTCAGCAACCGCTATACCTTCTTTTTTGGCTATATTTTTTACCAGCGGAGAGTAGAATCGTTCGGACTTAACACTAGCTATGCTGGCTTCACCATTTGCAGCCGAATGACCGTTGGTGGCGCTTGGAATTTCCGAAGCAGCAACTGGTTCTGCTTCTGGAGAAACAGTAGTATTTTCCTCTTCACTATCCGTGGCAATAATGGCAATTGGCTTTCCAACTTCGACTACATCTCCGTCCTTGGCCAGAATCTCTTTGAGTATACCTGCATGTGTAGATGGCACTTCAGTGTCCACTTTGTCGGTAGCCACTTCAAGTATGGATTCATCTTGCTCTATGCTGTCGCCCTCACTCTTCAACCACGTTAATACAGTGGCTTCCATTATACTTTCGCCCATCTTAGGCATCAATAATTCAACAAGTGCCATACTCTTCAATAATTTCTAAAAACAGGTGCAAAATTATCATTTTAGTTGCTTATATCAATCGTTTTCAACAAAGTAATGCGTATCAGATTAAGTACGGCAATAGAGGCCGCTTTGATATTTATTTCTCGGTCTTTCCATAACTGCAACTTTTTGGCTACCGTTTCCTCTTCCGTAGAAATAGCAATCCATACCGTACCGACTGGCTTTTCCTCGGACCCACCGCCGGGGCCTGCTACGCCACTGGTGGCCACGCCTAGCTGCGTGCCGAATTTTTTTCGCACACCGTTTGCCATCTCCAGGACAGTTTGCTCACTCACCGCTCCAAAAGCTTTCAGCGTGTCCTGCTTTACATCTAGTAAATTTACTTTGTGATCATTGTGATAGGGAGTTACAGCGCCTTGAAAATAGCTGGAACTGCCGGGTACTGACGTGATCAGATGAGCTAAATATCCACCGGTACAACTTTCGGCTACGGCGATAGTAAGCCCCTTATTTCTCAACATGCGACCAACCACTTCCTGGATCTGATCCCCGTTGTAGCCAAAAATGTACTTACCTGCTAGAGGCTTCAGTTGATCGATCTGCTTTTCTACCTCACTTTTTAGAATACCTCTGTCGTTGCCCACCGCAGTCAATCTTAGTTTGACCTGCCCCAAACTTGGTAGGTAAGCCAATGAAATGTGTCTTGGCAAATTACTTTCCCAATCTTTGATTTTATCTGCTAACCAAGACTCTCCAATGCCTATGGTTTTAACAATTTTGTGATAAATAACATCTGTATCAAAGAAGTTCTGCGCACGTGGAAGTACTTCATTGGTCATTAGCATTTGCATTTCCTTGGGAATGCCCGGCATGGAAACAAATATTTTACCGTCATGCTCAAACCACATGCCCGGTGCTGTTCCGATTTTATTACTTAAGAACTCCGAGCACACCGGAAGAGCTGCTTGCTGTCTATTCATCTCTGTTAATTCACGACCTTTAGCGTTGAAGAATTCTGTTACTTCGGCTAAGGCTACCTCGTGCATTTTGATTTCGCAGTTAAAATATTCGGCCAAACACGGCTTTGTCACATCATCATTGGTAGGACCTAAACCACCCGTTATTAGCACCAAATCTGCACGGCTTTCGGCTTCAGAGAATGCCTGTAAAAGTTCTTCCTTCTGATCGCCTATCGTAGTCTTCCGCACTACTTTGATCCCAATATTATCTAACTCTGCACTCATCCACTTTGAATTAGTATCAAGTATATGACCATATAAAATCTCGTCACCAATGGTGATGATCTCGGCTTTTGTTTTGTGCATTTTTGTCTTGTTGACTTAATCAATTCATCCTTATCAAAGAATCTAAGATTATTGGCCGTAATTTTGTTTTGTAGAAGTTTTAAATTTCTGGATTATGAAAATATATATTGTGCTCGTTCTTTTACTATTTGCGTCATGCACAAGTACGCAAATTAATCAATCCTTGGGAACCCTAAATGACCTCCTCGGTGGTGATGAACTGACCACGGAACAGGTTACGGCCGGCCTTAAGGAAGCCTTGATAAGTGGTATTTCCAAGGGCTCCAACCAAGCGTCACAGGTGGACGGGTACTTCAAAAACACGCTGATTAAAATTCCTTTTCCACCAGACGTACAAAAGGTAGAAGACAAGCTACGTCAGATTGGGCTGGATAGTGAGGTCGATAAATTTATTATGACGTTGAACCGCGGCGCAGAGCAAGCCGCTAAAGAAGCTAAACCGATCTTTGTAGCAGCCATTAAGTCCATGACTATTGAAGATGCTTGGGCCATTTTGAAAGGAGAAGATGATGCTGCCACCCGTTATCTGCGGCGTACTACCACCGATCAATTGAAACTCAAATTTGAACCGGTGGTCGAGTCTGCATTAAAAAAAACGAGTGCAACCAAGTACTACGCTGATATTATCGGAACGTACAACAAGATACCGTTTATAGAAAAAGTAAATCCTGACCTCAATGAATATGCCACGGATAAAGCGATTGAAGGCTTGTTTACCTTGATAGCCAAAGAGGAAAAAAATATTCGTGAAGATCCTGTAGCTCGAACCACCGATTTGCTCAAGAAGGTTTTTGGTAGCCAAGATCAATGATCATTCTATTTTAAGACTACCGTACTTTTTCTAAGAAAGCTTATCTTCGTCCTCAATCGATTGTTCTGATTAAAAATGACGAAAATGAGTCTATTCGATACACATAAAAATCTACTGGAAAGGGCCATTCAGGCCTTGCATGAGCGTACTTTTTTTTCAGCTTATCCGGAGTATCCATCTCCTAAAGTATATGGAGAAACGGCTGATGCGGAAGGTCGCGAAAAATTTCAATCTATGATGAATAACAGCTTCTCAGAATTAAAGCAAACCGGTGAAGCGGGTTGGATAGGCACTGAGGAGTCACCCTATTTGCAGAAACCATTGGGTGTAAGTTACCCTTCTTTTACTATCGATCAATTGGTAACAAATGCCTCCAGTGCGCTTCACGAATGGCGCAAAGTAAGTGTAGACGATCGGGCCGGTATACTCATTGAAAGTTTGGAACAGATCAAGTCCCGCTTTTTTGAAATTGCTTACGCCACCATGCATACAACAGGACAAGGATATATGATGGCTTTTCAGGCATCAGGCCCCCATGCTGCCGATCGTGCGCTCGAAGCTACTGCGGCAGGGTACGAGGAGTTGACTAAGTTCCCGAATAGTGCGAATTGGGATAAACCTATGGGTAAGTACAATATAATTTTGGATAAAGAATGGAGGGCAGTTCCTAAAGGCATCTCTGTCGTAATCGGTTGCTCTACTTTTCCAACTTGGAATTCTGTACCCGGGCTATATGGCAGTTTGATCACAGGGAATTCAGTGATAGTTAAACCACACCCCGGTGCTATTTTGCCCATGGCCATAGTGGTAGCTGAGATACAAAAGGTTTTATCTGACCATGGTTTTGAACCTAACATTTGTCAGTTGGCAGTAGACACCCATGATTCACCAATCACTAAAGAGTTAGCTGAGAGGGAAGAAGTAAAACTCATAGATTTCACTGGAAACTCAGCCTTTGGCACTTACCTGGAAGGTATGGAAGGCAAAACTGTCTTCACCGAAAAAACCGGAGTGAATTCAGCTATTATTGATTCGACAGATAATGTAGATAAAGTGGTCGCTAACCTCGCCTTTTCATTGTCATTATATAGCGGGCAAATGTGTACTGCCCCACAGAACTTTTATCTTCCGGAAGACGGTATTGACACGCCTGAAGGAAAGGTCACCTTTGACGACTTTGCCAGAAAACTTGTGGATAGCATAAACGGCTTAGTCGATAATCCAAAAGCAGGCCCTTTTGTCTTAGGAGCAATCCAGAATCCGGCCACTTTTGAGCGGATAAAAAAAGTGAAGAACATAGGTAATAAGGTTTGGCTAGAGAGCCGGTCTATTGAGAACCCGATGTTTAAAGGCGCGCGGGTGGCTTCACCAGTAGTTTTGGAGCTTAAGGCTGAAGATAAGGAAAAGTTTAGTACGGAGTTATTCGGTCCAATAGCGCTACTGATTAAAACTAAGAATACAGATGAGTCTATTGCCCTGGCCAAAGAGATGGCCATTCGGTATGGTGCCATATCTTGCGGAGCGTACACCACAGACCCAGAAACCCGCGAGAAGATTGCCGATGAAATGTCCCTGGCGGCAACACCTGTGAGTTTTAATCTAGTAGGTGGCATCTATATGAATCAAAATGCAGGATTTAGCGATTTCCATGTGACTGGTGGTAATCCTGCTGGAAATGCCTCGTTTACTAACCCGGAGTATATTGTAAAAAGATTTACCTGGGTCGGGCATCGGCAGCCGGCGGCGGTTTAGGTATTTTAAAGGATCAGTATTGACCGAACCGTTAAAAAAACCACAGTTTGATGGCCATGGCCGAAACCGTAACGATTAGAAATCGCTTGATCCATTTATCTCCTTTTTTTACTGACCATCTGCTGGCCACCCAGCCTCCGAGTGAGGTGCCCAGGGCCAGCGCCATCCCGTACGACCAGTTGATCATGTCCTCCAAGATAAAAACAACAAGGGCAGAGGAGGTGTAGATCAAGGCTACAAATACTTTGGCGCTGTTGGTTTTCACTAGACTAAATTTATTAAGCCGGGTGAGGATCAATATCATGATAAAACCTATTCCCGCTTGAATAAAGCCCCCATACACCCCTACAAAGAAAAACAAGATTACACCGAGCAGGGTCGATTTAAGGTCGGTTTTCTCTGCCGACTTTTTTAACGCTGACGTAGGAATAAGGGCAGTGAATAGTAGTACCACCACCATAATTAATGCGATAATTCGGTTGAATAGAGCCTCATCAAGGTTAATCGATATTTTTGCACCGATGATGGCACCTAATAAAGCCGAGATGGCAATATACAGGCTATAAGGGAAGGCGGCCACGCCTTTGGTTTTAAACCCGATTACAGAAAATACATTTTGCGAAAAAATAGCAACACGATTGGTAGCATTTGCTACAGTTGACGGTAGGCCCATAAATATTAACAAAGGAAGGGTAAGGAGAGAGCCCCCTCCGGCTACTACGTTAATAAACCCGGCTACAACACCGACGATAGCCAAGGTAATTAGGTTAAAAAGATCGGTGTCCACAATTAGTCGTTGTCGTTTATCGTTGCAAATGTCAACTGAACGATTTTATTTCTTATTTGGAAGATTCGAGTCTATCATCGTTAAGTTAATTGAATCATGCACCAAATTGACTGAAACATTGAAAAAAGTAGCATTTCTGCTCCTCTTGGTAAGTTCCCTAACCAGTCAAGGCCAAGAATCAATCCGGTTATCAGGCCTAGTAATAGATACCGAAAAAAGCAATCCTATACCATTTGCCTACGTCACACTCAACGGTGTGGCACTGGGCACCGTAACTAACGGCGAAGGTAGGTTTGCGATTACTATTCCGCCGCAGTATGTCAACGACGAGTTATTATTCTCATATGTTGGTTATGAAAAAAAGGTCATTTCTATTCAGTCTCTCCGAAACCGGGACAAAATAATAATTAAGTTAAAACCAGATGTAAA
>JBCCIX010000213.1:0-7312 GCA_039028075.1 Bacteroidota bacterium
TAGAGTAAATGGATTCTACAGCTATGTAGGCTACTCCTTGTGCTTTCTTGAGTTTTTTTTCAAGATCCTTAAGATTGTTATGCTTAAAGCTGAATTTGTGGGCTAAACTGAGTCGTATGCCATCTTTTATGCAAGCATGAGACAGCTCATCGTATAAAACAGTATCTCCTTTCTGAGGTACAGCTGAGAAAATGGCGAGATTTGCCATATATCCGCTGTCAAATAGCAAACTGTTTTCAGAACTTAGTATTTCAGCTAGAAAATGTTCTGTTTCCACAATGAATTTGCCGTTTCCCGAAAGCAGCCTTGAGCCAGTGGAGCCATTGGGTAGACCTTTTAATTGGTTGCGTATAGATTCTTGTAATTCTTGACTTCGCGCTAAACCGAGATAATCGTTTGATGCGAAGTCAACGGATTCAGATGTTAACTTCAGCGCTCGATGATTACCAGCTTCAACTCTTGCCTTCAATTTACGCTTCAGATTACCCGGTAAACTCATAGTTTGTCTATCTTTAAAATCCTAAAAATAGTCCTATCCCCAATCAGTTGAAAGCTTATCATTCTTACAGGTTGCTAGGGTCAATTTTATTATTTTGCTGCGCGGGCTCCTCGTTGCTGGCACAATACAGAAGTTATGACCGCGCACGCGTTAACAAACGCCATAGAATGGATAGGGAGATAGAAATTACCTTTGACAATGATTTTATCTTTTTTACGGACCGTTACTATTCCTCAGGGGTCAATCTTGCCTATGCGAAGCTGATAAAACCAAGCAGCGGCTTTTTTGAGCGATTTAGCAGTAAAAGGCTGGATTCATCGAAGTTGATCACTCGCGTGCACTACGGGCATCGGATCTACACCTCCAAAGATATTAAGGAAAGTGATGTAGAACTATTCGATAGACCTTATGCCGGGTGGCATTATTTGAAGTTCGATCTCATGAACTTCCCAAATGACGAAGAGGCCAATAAATACAGTATTGATGTAGGATTAGTAGGAGAAAGATCGGGTATTGGAAATTTTCACCAATGGTGGCATTATCAGGTCGGTATTACACCTCCCAGAGGTTGGCAGTATGAGATCGAAAATGAACTGCTGGTAAATATCACTTACAATAGGATAAAGAATTGGAAACTAGCAAAAAAAATAAAACTCATTACCAACTCTGGCCTGTCGGTTGGTAATAGGGAAAACAAAGCTGCGCAAGAAATTACACTTCGCTTAGGAAAGTTTAATGAGCTTATGAACACTTCTTTTATCAACAGCCGAGTTGATGATATTATACCTGAACTAGGGTATTATCCAAAGGACGGTGGTGAAGAAGGGTTTCTTTTTTTTAGTATAACCGGATCTTACGTACTGTCAAATATTTTTCTTGAAGGAAGCCTTTTTAGTGAAAATAGTCCTCAAACGGCAGAGTTGGATGATTTTTTAATTACACGCAAATGGGGCTTTATGTACTCCAACTACTACACTACATTTTCTTTTTCCGTCTACCGCATAGGCAAAGAATTCATAGGAGGGAGGGTCCATCGTTACCTTAATTTAAACTTGGCGTTTCGGTTTTAATTATTTCTTTGAACGCATCTTTTCCAGCAAATCCCACATGTCCTGAGGGATAGCTTCTAATCCATTGAATTCGCCTGCTCCTTGAACCCATTCACCGCCATCAATCGTTATAACTTCCCCGTTAACATAAGCTGAATAATCAGAAACAAGGTAAGCGGCCAGATTCGCGAGTTCTTGGTGATCTCCAAAACGTTTAAGAGGTATCCGCTTTAGGGGATCTATCTGCTCCGCTACCTCTGCCGGGAACAGTCTTTTCCAAGCTCCCTCCGTTGGGAACGGACCGGGGGCTATTGCATTGCTTCTAATATTATATTTAGCCCATTCAACCGCCAGCGATCTGGTAAGCGCCAATACGCCAGCCTTGGCACATGCGGATGGTACTACATACCCTGATCCCGTCCAGGCGTAGGTGGTGACGATGTTTAAAAATACGCCAGCTTGTTTTTTTGAGATCCAATTCTTACCGGTGGCTAACGTAAAGTTTGAAGTGCCACGCATCACAATGTCGATCACAATATCAAAAGCCCGATTCGATAAGCGTTCAGTTGGGCTAATAAAATTCCCTGCAGCGTTATTAACTACCACAGATACGGTGTTAAATTTTTCTTCCGTCTTTACAATTACATTTTCCACCTCCTCATACTTTCGGATATCGCAGGCCACAGGAAGAACATCTCCTCCATATTTTTTCATCATCTCATCAGCCGTTTTTTCCAGTACAGCCATTTTTCGACTTGTAATCACCACATTAGCTCCCAGCTCCAGAAAGTACTCTCCCATAGATCGCCCCAGACCGGTTCCACCACCCGTAACAATAATGGTCTTATCTTTTAATGCATCTTTTTTTAACATTCCTTGCATTTCTACTGATTTTCTGATGATCCCCTAAGATATGCAATGTTCCATCTTATCGGCGGCTCTTTCTTTCTATTTGTCACGTCAAATGTGATCTTTGAGGAGCCATTTCGATAGGATTATGAGGTACTCCATAGTGTTTTTAGCGGTAACGGCCTTCCTAGGCTGTGTTTCACAAAAAAAGTATGACGATCTAGTGTCAGAAAAGCTGGATCTGGAAAAAAATCTGAGTAGCGCACAAGATAGTCTGGAAACGGCGATTGCTAGTATGGGTAGGCTACGTAACCAGCTTGAACAGTTAAAAGCAGATACGGCAGGGCTAGGCAGTTATATCCGCAAAGACAGAAAAAAGCTTAATTCGCTGCAAAAAGAGCATGAACAATTACAGACCTATTATGATAATCTACTGAATAATAGTGGACAATTGAGCAGGGACCTGGCTGAACAACAGGAACGTCTACTTCGCCTTCGAGAGGATTTGGAACAAACCAAAAAGCTCTTGGATGAACGAGAATCAAAAGTCAATGAGTTGGAAGATATATTGGCCAAAAAAGATGCGGCAGTGCAAGGTTTGAAAAAAAAGATAACGGACGCTCTTCTTAATTTTGAAGAGAATGACCTTACCGTAACGGTTAAAAACGGCAAGGTATATGTTTCATTGGCGGAACAATTATTGTTTGGTTCAGGAAGCACCATCATTGATAGGCAAGGGTCTAGCGCTTTGAAGCAACTGGCATCAGCCATTAAAGATCAGAAGGATATCAATATTATGGTGGAAGGACATACTGATGATGTTCCGATTTCTAAAACATCGCAGTATTTAAAAGATAACTGGGATTTGAGTACGCTGAGGGCCACATCTATTGTACGGATACTTACTGAAGCGGGTATTGGATCGGATCGGATAACTGCCTCCGGAAGAGGTGAATTTTTTCCTGTATCAGCAAATGATACTGCTGAGGGTCGGCAAAAAAACAGGCGGACGGAGATCATTATTACGCCTAACCTGGACGAAATTTTTGAAATACTTGAAACCAATTAACATGTTTAAATATCTCTATTTTGTAGTGATCATTATGTCTGTATCCTGCACCACAACAAAAAAAAGCGCTAAGGATAAGGTAGAGGTGTTTAGAGGTCCAGTGGTTTCCTGTGGAAATGCCTCTATTTTTCAATTGAACAACGAAAAAAACCGTTATATACTCGTTAAACTTGATATGTCTAACATTGATTCTAGTACGCGAGTCGAAATTGGTGATCCTGGAGTTACGGTAAGTCTCGTTAAATTTGATGGCGACGTTTCTAACAGGCCTTGTAATGATGTGATGGATGATGCTCCAAAGGAGATAAGTAGCCAACAAGCTCAGCATGGGGATTTAGAAGTAACCATATCTCCTGAAGAGCTCGAAAAGAAAAGGTCAGGAGCTGGTTATCGTATACATCTAGAGTCTTCGAATATTACGTTTCCAGATGGATTTACTTTTGCCGTTTCTATCCATGATGCTTACGTGGGTTGGCTGCCTGGATAGCCATTTACGCCTACTGCATTTCTGTGAAAGTTTTCAGCTAACCTCATTTGTCCGACTATTTTATTGGCAAAAGTAAACTTAATAATGCACCTCCCGTATAAAACAGACAAAGTGCAAATTAATGAGTTTAAGAAGAACACATCTAGGAGAGTTTGAAGAACTGGTGCTACTTACGGTGGGCGTATTGTATGATGATGCCTATGCAGTAGCCATAACGGAGGAGATTATAAAGCAAGCCGGACGATCCGTTAATATCAGTGCTGTCCATAAAACACTGTATCGACTTGAGGAAAAAGGAATGCTGAAATCGAAACTTAGCGATCCTGAATCGAAGCGTGGTGGGAAAAGGAAGCGGCTTTTTGCAATCACACCTTACGGAAAAAAGGCCTTGGACGACTCTATGTTTCTTCGCCGGCACCTACGGGAGCAAATCCCAGATATGGCTTTCAAATGGCAGATAAGCTGACGCATGGATAATCATCCTGAGATACCTAAATGGCCGCATCGTTTTTTTAAGTGGTATTGCTCGGCTGACCGATATGAGGAACTGCACGGTGATCTGGAAGAGTACTTTTATCAAAGATGCAAAGCACAAAGTATCGGAGTAGCAAGGCGCCATTATCTATGGGATGTCATAAGATGTTGCCAGCCCTATGCGTGGAAAAGTCAAGAAGTCACCTATAACCCCTCAATCCATATGCTTAAAAATTATGTTCTAGTCGCCATTCGAAATTTAAAACGAAATAAACTTCATTCTTCGATCAATATCATAGGCCTTGCGGTAGGAATGGTCTGTAGTATTTTAATCACCCTCTTTGTACAGTTTGAGCTAAGCTTTGACCGAAGCAATAGAAATGCTGATCGCATTTATCGGCTAGTGGTTGACTTAGAAGCAAATGACTGGGCCATTTCGGCTTTTCCTTTAGGTGGACTACTTCAAGACAACTTTCCCGAAGTAGAAACCTTTACACGCATCAAACCGGTAGAACCTTTCCTTCTAAATGAATCTACTAATGTTAAAATAAAGCAGAAAGTCTTCTTTGTAGATTCCACGGTACTTGATGTATTGGATATTCAAATGTTAAAGGGTAATCCCACCACTGTTCTTTCGAATAAGAATTCTATCTTGTTAACTCCAGACAGGGCAAGGGCATTTTTTGGTTCTGAAGATCCGATAGGAAAATCATTGATCTGGGATAATGGAGAACAGTACGAGGTGACAGGCATTTTTGAGCCGCTTCCTGCGAATTCACATGTTCATATTGATGCGATGGTTCCCTCCCTGAATTATGGTCCTATGAACTCCGACTATGAGAATCCCTGGAACTTTCTGACCAATCACTACACCTATTTGATCATGACCGAACCTATTGACCATGATGAGTTTGGCCGACGTATTTCAATATATTTAGATGAATACCATGAAGTGTCGGAAGATGAACCAGGAAATATAATTAAACTTCAACCCCTGACTTCAATTCATTTACATTCTAACAGAGGATTGGAAATCGAAGCTAATGGTAATATCAATACCATTTATATTTTTTCGGCAATTGCTTTCTTCATTTTGCTTATCGCTTGTATCAATTTTATGAATCTGTCCACAGCTCAATCACTGAAAAGAGCGAAAGAAGTGGGCATTCGTAAAGTAGCAGGATGCAAAAAGAATCAATTAGTCTTTCAATTTTTGAGTGAGTCTGTGGTAGTTAGTTTAGTTGCGCTTGCAATAGCTATTGTTTTACTGATCCTACTCGTTCCAGAGTTTAATGAGCTTTCAGGTAAACAATTGATCATGAATCCCTTAGAAAATTTGAATGTTATTTACATCTTTTTGGGAGTGACCTTATTCGCTGGAATTTTTGCGGGGTTATACCCAGCATTTTTTCTTTCTTCTTTTCAACCCGCTACCGTCATTAAAGGAACCTACGGCGGCGATTTGGGTGGTCAGTTGCTGCGCCAGGGTTTGGTAGTCCTGCAATTTGCCATTGCCTTTGTTATCATAGTGAGCACCTATGTCGTCTATTCACAACTTGATTATATGCTGCATAAAAATATGGGCTTTGATCGTGAACAAACGCTTATGGTCAATATGCCAGATGATAGTTTGGGTTATGAATCCGTAAAAAACGAATTTCTACAGCTTTCAGGGGTAGAAGCTGCATCATTTATGCTTGAAAGTCCGGGTAAAATGGTGCGGACTTCAGGTATCTGGTATGAGGGTGCCGAGACGAATGAGGCAATTAATGTCTATTTGTTTTCAGGTGATGATGATCTCATTGAAACTATGGGTATGTCAATGGAGCAAGGAGAATACTTCCAAAAAGGCACCCAGCAGTTTTACCGTGAATTTGTCGTTAATGAAAAGGCTGTTGAATACTTTGGCTGGAAGCCTGAGGAGGCTGTTGGCAAGCTTATGAATTTTGGCAATCGTGGGGAAGATCCGGGTAGGGTAATTGGGGTGGTAAAGGATTTCCACTTTAAGCATTTACACGAAGAAGTTGATCCGCTTGTAATGTATCTTGAGCCCAGCTACGAAGGGGCTCTTCTCGCTTTAAAACTTAACACAGCGGATATGTCAAATACCGTTGAACTTATCAAGGCAAGATGGGCCGAGATACTACCTCAACATGAGTTTGAGTATAGTTTTCTAGATGAAAGTTTTGATGCCTTATTTGATCAGGAGAAGCGCCTCGGGCAGATTTTTGGTGTATTTGCCTTGCTAGCGGTATTTATTTCTTGCTTGGGTTTATTTGGCCTAACCTCCTTTACGATCGAGCAGCGAAAAAAATCCGTAGCGGTGAGAAAAGTACTTGGTGCTACCGTTGCCGGCATTGTTGGTTTAGTTTCTAAAGACTTCCTTAAACTGGTGATAGTTGGAATGGTAATAGCGGCGCCTATTGCTTACTATGCTATGAATTCTTGGTTGTCAGGATTTGCATACAACGTAGGCTTTCAATGGCTAGTTTTTATATATGCAGCATTAGCAAGTATTTTTGTGGCTTTTATTACCATAAGCTATCATTCATTGAAGGCCGCTACATCTAATCCTGTGAAGTCACTAAGAGAGCAATAGAAAGACCCAGGGTCTTTATGCCCTCTTTGACGAGGCTATGATCGGTCAAAAGTCATTGGGTTTTTCCATAATTAGTGTGCGGGTGACCTCACACTTCATACTGTGGATCGAAGTATCCTGATTACGCATTACGGCAAGCAAAAGGTTATCGCTATGTTCATCATCCTTCGAAAAATGCCCCTAAATCCCTGAAGTGACCTTTATTGGTCAATAGGTGCACCTCGCAAAGAGCTTGGACCTTTGGCAAACTATCGAAAAACCTAGTTTTGATTGCATCGAACATTGA
>JBCCIX010000214.1:0-7307 GCA_039028075.1 Bacteroidota bacterium
ATTAATCTTGATGGTCAGGCGATATGCTTACCCAACCTATTTTTTCGGAATTTTATCATTTCACGAATTAATTCTTTCGGAAGTGGTTTATTAACGGGGAACTGGACAGAACCTTTCGCTTTTTTGAAGCCATCAAGCTCATCCCAAAAGTGCTCCATAGTGGTTGGATGAGGGTAAAACCCGATGTGCTTTTCGTAACCGGCCATCATCAATTGCTCTTCCCTTTTACCTCCCTTTTTTAAAGCGAAAGCAGCTATGTTGTAATTGATCAGTTCTTGGGCATCTGGGACGATAGCTAAAATGAGTTCCCTCAGCTCTTCTAGATATTCCTTGGTAGCCCCTTCGAAGCTTTCTATGTACTGGCTAACGTTCTGGTATTCCATGTTAATAATTGGCTGTTCGCAAAATTTATTCTTGAGTATTCTGAATGACTCAACTTACCTAGAAATGATCACTATGACTACTTTTCCTACTAATGAGGTCAGTTTTATATCCTGTCTCCAAATTAGGAGCCGGTCTGGTAGAATCTGACATTCGCTTCATATCTCCCTTTAATTTATATGTTTATCAATAATATAGACCTAGGTTTTCAATGGTAAACGAAGTGAATATTAACCTTTTCGCTGTATCAAGATATCTACCCTAAAACGGCTTGCTTAATGAGTTAGCGCTCATAGCTGCAGCTACAACAACCTGAGTCATAATGCAATACAATTCCGAGTAGAAATTACCTACTAGTAGTGATTGTTTAATCCACCCGATCTCGTAGTTTTGGTATTTAGAATTAATCTAAATAGCCGCAGTGCCTGATCATACTTGGAATAGCGATAAAGCCCTGGTGGTACAACTGAACCAAAATAAGAGCGGAGCTTTTAAGCTCATTTTTGATCAGTATTGGGACTACATTTATGCCATTTGTTATAAAGGTTCGGGAGACAGGGAAGTGGCCAGAGAGCTCACACAAGAAATCTTTAAATCACTTTGGGAGAGACGCCGTAAAATTAAGGCCAATGGATCGCTTCGACATTACCTTATCAAAGCCGCTAAGCATCAACTTTCTACCTATTACCGTAATCAAAAAGTAGAAAAAAAGTACTTTGATAAAATCTCCCACCTTCAATCGTCTTCTCAAAATTTTACAGAAGAAACGATCAGTTATGAAGAACTTGAACGACAAGTAAAAGCCTCGATCGACCAATTGCCTCAGTCCTCTAAAAAGGTTTTTCTTCTCAGTTTTTACAAAAAGCAAAGTCACAAGGAGATTGCCAATAAGCTAAATATCTCGGTGAAAACGGTCGAATACCATATGGCTAAGTCTCGCAGTTTTCTACATAAGTGTTTATTGGCGAAAGGTTTTCATTATAGCATTTGATATTCGAAGTACGCCGAATTGGTGATCAATCATGCATTGACTTCTTTGTTGTAATCTGTTGCTAGACCAGAATTACCAAACTGTGAGTAAAAGGTATGGTTGTGTCACATGATTCGAAAAATAACTCTAATCCTCTTAAGCAGACTTCCACTGGTTAATCGAGCACCCCTTTTAGAACTTGGGTAGTTTTTTTTATCGAAAAATCACTGCTTAAGGGCATCAAGCGTAGATTTTTACTTCACATTGATTTTAGTTGCATGGAACTGGATCCAAAGGGTGCAGTGCATCTGATCAAATCAAAAAAATTATTTATCGCAGAAAAAAGTGCACCTGCCACTAGGGATCGGATCGACTTAAGCTATTCTATCTATGTCAGGTTTACAGAATATGCAAAAGATAAGTCCAGAATTGCTCCAAAAATACTTTCGAGGTGAATGCTCAGCGGAAGAACGAACAAAAGTAGATGAGTATTTAGAAAGCCATCAATCTCAGGAGCTACTGGAGGAGACGTTTGAAGGAGTGGATAAAGAGGCTTTAAAAAAAGAGCTATGGTCGCAAGTTAATCCCGAAGCACCTCGTCGAAAGGTCAGATGGCTGAACTTTCCTAGATATCGCATTGCTGCGGTAGTTGTATTCCTTATAAGTATTGGCCTGATTCTATATCAAAAAAGAGAGGTCAAGCCTTCACCGCAGCCTGACGTCCAGGAGCGTTATCAGGTTTTCAAAACCAACTACGGGGAAAGGAGAACTATTCAGCTTACTGACGGCACTAAGGTTTATCTAAATTCGGGAAGTAGCCTTCGACTAGACGCTGATTTTAGAAATGGAGACCGGAAGACATGGTTAGCCGGTGAAGGGTATTTTGAAGTTGCACAGGACATGGAACGCGCTTTCATTGTTCAAACCGGTCAAACCAAGATCCAGGTAGTAGGTACCCAATTCAATGTTCAAGCTTATCCTAAAGAGGATGTTACAGAAGTAACCGTTACCGAAGGCAGGGTGAGGTTTTCTTCGGATAACGGTAAGTCGGTAATGCTCACCAAAGACGAACGGGGATTTTTCTCAAAACAGTCACAACTGTTGCGTAAAGAGGAAGTAGCCACCGAGCCATATATCGCCTGGAAAGACAACGTACTTGTATTTGAAGATCAAACCCTGGAAGAAATAGCGCTTGTATTGGAGAGATGGTACAATATAAATGTGAAAATTAAAAAGGAGACATTAAAAGCCCATCGCTTTACCGGTCGCTATGAGCGACCTTCTTTGTCTCGGCTTATAAAGGATATGAGCCAGGCCATGTATTTCCGGTATAACCTTAAAGACAATGATTTAAATATTTATTGACGCAGCCATGAATAAGACCTAAATGAAATAACCCGATGCTCGGTCTCGCAAACTTCACATCGGGTACGACTAACGAAATACCTATGCAAGTAATCATTAACCGCCATTCGAAGCTATGAATTTTTTCCGTGAACACGGATCAAAACCTGGCAAGTTAGGAATCTTTATATCCACTAGCTTGTGGCTTATTTGGGCAAATGTGTTTGCAGCAGATATGGGGGGGTATTCATTACCGTACGAAAGCTTGCTTGAGAAGAGAATCAGCCTCCGGTTAAACAATGCCACGTTAGAAGAAGCCCTACAAGCCTTAGCTAAAGAGATAGATTGCTCATTTTCCTATAGCAATACACTACTTAACAGTAAACATCTGGTTTCTAAGAATTATGAGAATACTTCACTCAAAGAAATTTTAACTGACCTACTCGGGTCCAGGCTTCGTAGGATTTCGGTTTCCGGCAATACCGTCTTGTTAGTTTTGGTTGGCGGAATGATTGAAGGGCAGGTGCTCATCGCTTCGGATCGCACTCCACTTCCTTTTGCCACAGTTCGCCTTGAAGGCACTAAACGAGGGATGGCTACCCGAGAAGAAGGCACTTTTGAACTGAAAGTCCCGCAACCTGGCGATTGGACGTTAGTAATCTCTGCAATTGGCTATAAAACAGTTACTAAAGAACTGACCATATCAGCGGGGCAGACCCGGTCGGTTACGGTTTTATTGGAAGAAAGCACCACTCAAATGGAGGAAGTAATAGTGACCGGTGAGCGACAGATAGCTTCTACCGTCACCCGAACGAATGTGCCGGTCAGAGATCTGCCCATGCCGGTAATGTTGATTGATGGTAAGCAATTGGAAATGATGGGGAGCCGCAGGTTGAATGAAGTTCTGCAAGAGCAGACGGGATTGGCTTTAACCACCGACCCGAGCGGTGCCTCCAATGCACTTGGCTTGCAGGTGCAAGGCTTTGATGCCTCCTATACCATGATCATGATCGATGGTCAGCCACTCATCGGTAGAAATGCCGTAGGCATTTTGGACCTATCTCGGATTACGGTCGCCAACATTGATCGGATTGAGATCATTAAAGGCACTTCTTCTGCGATGTACGGCAGTGACGCGCTAGCCGGAGTGGTGAATATCATTACCAAAGGGCATTCCTCCACAGAAGCACAGGGCGTAGCTTCCCTCCGCTACGGCACCAATACTACCTTGGACGCTACTGTTGATGCCGGTGCGCCCATCCTAAATAACAAGGCGACCGCGTCTGTTTCCGCGAATTATTATCGAACTGATGGTTTTGATGCGGATCCCAGCACACCTGGAAATACGTTACCTCCTTTCCATAGTTACGCCTTACAAGGGCAAGTGGATTATAGGATTGGGGGTACTGATCTGTTGAGCACATCGGTGCGTTATGCCCTTCGCAATCAGCGAAATCGTTATGAGCTGGACAGATTGGGCCGGAGGGAGGATGTGAATACCGAACAAGATCTCATTCTGACCAGCCTACTGCGCAACACGATTGGAAATAAAACAGAACTCACCTCTCAGTATTATTTCACTCATTACCGGGCAGACGCTACCAATACGGACTTAGTAAATGACCGAATGATCAACGAGAACAATTTCGCACAATCGTTCCATAGGTTTGAATCTTTTGCTAACCACCAGCTCTCCGAAAGGGTAATGCTTACCGGTGGCATCGGCGGCAACAGCGAGATACTTGAAGCTTCCCGCTACGGTGATCAGAGGGCGATGAATACAGGCTTTGCCTATGCCCAGGCTGATTATACGCCCCATAAAAAGCTGGGCGTGTTGGTTGGGGCTCGATACGATGCGCACAACATTTACGGTTGGCAGCTCAGCCCGCGTTTGGGCATCCGTTATCACGTGAACGATATGCTTACGCTCAAAGGAAGCGCGGGCACAGGCTTCAAAGCACCAAGCTTCCAGCAGTTGTACCTATCCTTTACTAACCCCACTGCTGGTTACACCATTTTAGGGGCGGCCGTGTTCGAGGAAGAAGCGTCGCGTTTGCAAGCGGAGGGTGAGGTAGCTAATCTTTTCCCCGTGGCCGAACAAATAGGAGATTTAAAAGCAGAGCGGTCTACCTCGTTCAACGCCGGCTTCATGTTTTCACCGACTAACGTATTTACCCTGGAAGTAAATGCCTTTAGCAATGACATTCGCAACATGATCTTTGAAGAACTGGTAGGCATGAAAGAAAACGGTTCTCAACTTTTTTCTTATCGGAATATAGAAGAAGCCTTTACACGAGGATTGGAAACCAACGCTCAATGGGAGATTATCGACGGACTTGAGTTTTCCGTAGGGTACCAGTTATTATACGCTAAAGACAAGGGCGTAATAGAAGAAATCGAAGCGGGTGAAAAAGAAGTACGCACATCGGAAGGGAGAAGGAGTGTCGCAGAGGCTTCCGATTACTTTAACCTTTCCAACCGCTCCCGCCATATGGCCAATTTCAAGATATTTTATGAATATCAACCGTGGCAAATGGGGGCCAGTTTTCGGGCCAATTTTAGGGGTCGGTACGGGCTTGGTGACCGAAACTACCCGAATAATTTTATCGACCCTTATGATCTCTATGTAGAAGGTTTTACCCTACTTAACGCTACCCTCGAAAAGCACTTTTTGGATAGGAAGCTAGGGGTTCAGCTCATCTGCGACAACCTCTTAAACTTCAGCGATCCACTTGTTCCAAATCTACTGGGAAGGCAGTTTTTGGCATCACTTTCTTGGCGTTGGCAGAATTCGGAAAACAAAAAATGAAAATGAAAATGAGTGCACAAAATATGGATAGAAAAGGGCGTAAACACGGAAGGGAAATAGTGCGATCGTTCCTTGTTCTTTTGACGGCAGCATTTCTGTTAGCTTCCTGTTCCGAGGAAGATGATATGCCGGAACCTATTACGGTGTTGACGAGTCTGAACGAATACACCAGCATAGATGAAACTACGGGAGTCATCTATGTGGAAGATTTGCCGGGTTCGGTGGGAAATACGTTCGCTTCGGGACATGTACCGGTGTTTTACAACCTGGAGAATTATGAGATCATCAATCCCTACAACGATGAAGACATACTCCTTGAACTGCCGGAAGAGCAACGCTTAAGCATAGATTGGGACGTAGCTTTCACGAGTATCTACAATTCATATGTCAGACCCAACAACGGTTCTGTTGAAAGCAATCCTGCCTACGGAGGAGAAGGTAAGGGCAGTATGATCGTGATTGATGCACTATTTGATGAACTGGACCTGGCGCCTTCGGACGAAGAATTTGATGCTTTCATGGCCAAACAAAGCGCCTCTGGTTGGGAAGACTTTCCGCCGGGAGATAAAGGCTGGTACTTCTACAGCCTGGACAGTCATATCATGTCAGCCATTTCAGGAGTCACCATTGTGATCAAAACACCCGAAGGAAATTACGCAAAGATGGAGATGAGCTCGCTCTATCTGGGCAGTCCGGAGAATCCCACGGTCAATACCCCGGCACCCTATTTCACCTTTCGCTATTTTCTTCAATCGAATGGTTCCAGGGATTTACGGACACAATAAAAACGAAAATTTTACTACAACTTACCATGATAAGTAACCTACTCAAAGAAGCAACACAAGAAGCACACCTGTCTCTAGAGCGAAAGGTAATCCTTAAGATCAGGAGCATCCAAGATAATACAGATTATGCGCAATTCTTGATTTATTTCTATGCTTACTTCAATGCCCTGGAAGGTGTAATTGATCCCTATATAACTCCCCAGAACCTACCGGATTATCACAGTAGACGCACCTCCCAATTCCTGAAAAGGGACCTAGAGGCCCTTGGCTACACCGCAGACCAACTTCCAAAAGTAACGGTACCTGAGATCGATAGTTCCCAGCAGGCATTTGCTGCACTTTACGTGATGGAAGGCTCAGTGATGGGCGGAAGGCACATTGTAAAGATGCTGAAAGGAAAAGGTATCACCGAAGGGCTTTCTTTTTTCTCCGGCTACGGAGATGCTACTGAAAAACGATGGAAAAGGTTCCAGACGGAACTCAACGCTTGGGCACCATCTGAAGCGCATGAAGAGGTGATGGTAGAAACGACCAAAGAGACTTTTGAGCACTTTTCCAGAGTGTTTAATCGGCCGGTAGCGGTACGCGAATTAGTGCATGCGAATGAACGAATTATTAGTTAACCAAAAAAGGCGAAAGTAAACCAATAAAGTGAGACACCAATGAAACATATAAATTTCAAACCCAACCTACTACTCCTATTGATAGTATGGATGCTCTCGGTAGCTTGTTCCGATGATGCCATGGAAGAGCTGGAGGCTGAACTGGAAGAAGAGATCATCGAGGAAGAAGAACAAGACGAAGACTCGGATGACCTGTTTTATCAACTCATCAGGATAGAGAACCTGGCTACCAATGGATCTATAGATCCGGATATTGAACCTACTGCCTCCAGGCCTACCATCTACTTTAGCCTGGAAGATTCCACGGTTAGAGACAATCTCTACCTGAAAACCAACCAATGGGATATTTCTTTTGGCAGTATCTACAATAGCTTCATAGGAGCCAACAACGGTGA
>JBCCIX010000215.1:0-7289 GCA_039028075.1 Bacteroidota bacterium
GAAGAATCAAAGTTTGTAAGTTTGGATATGATTCAGGATCCCTCAAAGTAAGCATGTCAACTACCGGTAGGCGGACGATAGTAGGCAGTTCGGTTGCTCCTTTTCGTTTGGTCTTTCTAATGTGGTTGGTATTTGTTCTTGATTTTATTTACGGCTTTGACCTTACATGGCTAGGTCTACGGCCAAGGACGATGGAAGGTCTTACCGGTATCGTTTTTGCGCCTATTCTTCATGGTAATCTGCAGCACCTTATTTCAAATACACTACCTACACTGTTTTTGGGAGGTGCCCTGTATTTTTCTTATCAGCGCATAGCAGCGCGGGTTTTCGTCGGTTGTTATGTCGGCACCGGCATTTTAGTATGGATATTTGCCCGGCCTTCATACCATATTGGAGCCAGTGGTCTGGTATATGCTTTAGCGGCTTTTTTGATAGCTTTTGGTTTTTTTAGAAGAGACTTTGTTTCTCTTATGATAGCTGCCGTTGTTCTTTTCGTGTATGGCTCAATTTTTTACGGTGTCTTACCTTCAGCACCCCATATTTCCTGGGAGTCACACCTGTTTGGGGCCATAGTTGGCGTATTTCTGGCGTACACTTTTAAGCAAGCGAGGGTATAGTACGCGTCTGATAAACTGACTTTTAGCAGTTCTACACCTAACATTTGCTAGCGATCAAATTCACCTAACCTATTACCTTAGACAGATCATGGGTAGTTTGAACGTAAAATTGGTTTCAAACCACAACGAGCTTAATGCATTTACGCGACAGCTTTTAAAGGATGTCGAGGCCTTGGATTACATGCTGGAACATGACTGGTTTGAAGTTGGCAATATCCACTTAGGTGCAGAACAGGAAATATGTTTAGTTGATAGTTTTTATAAACCTGCACCCATATCACTGGAGTTACTCGAACATTTGCCCGATAGCTTTACCACTGAGCTTGCTCGGTTCAACATTGAAGCCAATATAGCGCCGGTCGCTTTTAAAGGAAATTGCTTTAATGAACTTCATAGCCGCATTAACGACCTGCTAAGCATACTTGAGAAAGCTACTCACGATCATGGAATTGATTTTGTGATTACCGGTATTCTGCCCACTCTGAGAAAATTTGATCTTGCGATGGAGAATATTACTCCGTTAAATCGCTATTACGCCCTCATAGAAGCAATTCAAAAAATGCGAGGACGTCTTCATGATCTCAGGATAAAGGGGTTGGATGAACTTAATATTAAGCACGACTCGGCGATGTTAGAAGCATGCAATACAAGCTTCCAAATTCACTTACAGATTGATCCCAATGATTTTGTAGATAAGTACAACACCGCTCTTCTCTTAACCGCGCCGGTGTTGGCCGCTTCGGCGAATTCTCCGATGCTCTTTGGCAAGAGGTTATGGAGTGAAACCCGCATTGCACTATTTCAACAATCTATAGACACCAGAATAACCAATGAACACTTACGGGACACCAGCCCGAGGGTGACGTTTGGCCATGGTTGGCTGAAGAACTCGATCCTTGATTTATACAAAGAAGATATTACGCGTTTTCGTGCTATGCTTATGACAGATTTGGATGAAGACGTTTTTGAAAAATTGGAAAACGGTGTTACACCAAAATTAAAGGCTCTTAATATTCATAATTCAACGGTATATAGATGGAACAGGCCGTGTTACGGTATCGGCCCAAGTGGTAAACCCCACTTACGAATAGAAAACAGAGTTATTCCTGCGGGCCCTACGGTCATTGATGAAGTATCCAACGCTGCTTTTTGGTTAGGCCTGATGACCTCTTTCGGAGATCACTATCCGGAAATTCCCAAAACATTTGATTTCGATCACGCAAAGTCAAATTATATCTCCACGGCCTTTAATGGGCTTCACAGTGAACTAAGATGGTTCAATCAAAAAAAGATAGGGGTTTGCGATCTCATTAAAAAGGAATTGGTACCTATTGCGAAGGAAGGGCTTCAGAAGAATGATGTGGCTCCGGAGGACATCACAAAATACCTGGAAGTAATTGAAGAGAGAGCAGAAAAAGGTCAAAATGGCACATTGTGGATGCTAAGGTCCCACTCTAAATTGAGCAAAGAAGTAGGTAAAGAAGAAATGTCAGTCCTCTTGACCGCGGCAATGAGGAAAAACCAAAAAGAAGATCTGCCGGTCCATAAATGGAAGCTTGCCGATTTATCCGACTTATTTGAGTATCATCCCGATAGTATTTTGGTAGAGGAATTTATGACTACTGATCTCTTTACCGTGCGGAAGGACGACGTTCCAGAACTGGTAGCCGATATCATGGATTGGCAAAAAATCCGCTATGCCCCGGTGGAAGATAATAAAGGAGGTTTGCTCGGACTTGTTTCCTCCAGGATATTACTCCGATTTTTCAGTCAACAATACAAATTGGATAAGCGCGAGGAAAAGCGGGTGAAGGATTTAATGATCACAAAACCTATTACCATAAGTCCGGAATCTACTATTTTTGAAGCTATGAAATTAATGCAGGAGACGCAAATAGGATGCCTTCCGGTAATGAAGAACAAAAAGCTGGTCGGAATAATCACAGAAGGCAACTTTCTAGGCATAACGTCCAGCCTTTTAAAAATTTTAAATAAGAACAGCCAACAGTAACTTGGATCGACTAATTGCTAGTGTCGAAGGAAGCTTAGATGGTCCTTTGATGATTCTGGTAGGCGGTATACATGGAAATGAGATTTCCGGAGTTCGTGCGGCCGAAGATGTTTTAAATACTCTGGTCCTTAATAGTATTCCACTTAGGGGGCGAATAGTTGGAATTAGAGGAAACCTTCAAGCGCTAAAAATTGATAAGCGCTTCATTGATCATGATTTAAATCGTAGTTGGGGTGAAAAAGCAGTGCAGAAAGCATTTGAAAATCCCCACGAAACGGCAGAAAATAGAGAAGTCTTAGAAATTCTTAATTTTTTTAGCTCAATGCCAGCGAGGGGACATGACCCCAAGATACTGGTTGATCTTCACTCCACATCCTCTGAAAAGGGAGATTTTATCATAATTCCTGAAGATGAAAGCAAAAACCCGATTGTCAAAGCGCTAAGTTTGCCCATAATCATTGACCTCAATAAGCACCTGGAAGGCACCTTACTTCAATACATGCATGAGCGGGGTTACATTTCATTCGCCTTTGAGGGTGGAGCTGTGGGATCAGACGAAGCGCATCCGCTCCACGTTTCAGGGATTTGGGAATTACTGCACGCCACTGGAATGATCTCATTAGAGACAAGAAATGTTTACAGTAGATATGATCAATACATTACCGAGCACCATTTGCATCTTCCCAAGCGGGTTTCGGTTTTATATCACCATAAGGTAAGGCCCGAACACGGATTTATGATGAAACCAGGTTACCATAATTTTATGTCGGTTAAAAAAGGAGACATTCTGGCCAGAGATGTTCACGGAGAGATTAAGGCTGTACATGACGGTATGATCTTTATGCCGCTGTACCAAAATGAAGGAGATGATGGTTTTTTTATTGTTACAGAGGTAGAATAATGGCACATACAGCAGAATCAATAGTAACGGATTTAAAAAGTGGAAAGGTCGCACCGGTATATTTTCTGCAAGGCGAGGAAACTTATTACATTGATCAGATAAGTAATTACATTGAGAATAATGTGTTAAATGAATCTGAAAAGGGTTTTAATCAAACTATTTTGTACGGCAGAGATGCCCCAATGAATGTAGTGCTAACCCACGCAAAACGTTTCCCGATGATGGCGGAACGTCAGGTGGTTATTGTGAAAGAGGCTCAAAATATATCTGATCTCAACAGGGAGGTCGGTCAAAAAATACTATGCGATTATCTGCAAAACCCCGTTACTTCAACGGTTCTTGTGTTTTGCCATAAGAACAAGACCTTAGACAAACGTAAAGCGCTGGGTAAGCTTATTGACAAGAAGGCCGTTGTACTTACCACGAGAAAACTCTACGATAATCAGGTGCCGGCATGGGTTGAGGGTTATATTCGTGCTAAGGGATTTAGCGCTTCACCTAAGGCGGTTCAAATGCTTTCTGATTCCATAGGGACCAACTTAGAACGACTTGCTAATGAAATTGACAAAATATTCATTAATTACAAAGAGCCGGTCCAAATCGATGAGCAAATCGTTCAAAAGTATGTAGGAATCAGCAAGGACTATAACATCTTCGAGCTCCAAAAAGCGCTTACCGTCAAAGACGTATTCAAGGCAAACCAGATCGTTAACTACTTTGAGGCCAATCCTAAGAAAAATCCGCTATTGCCAATAATCGCAGTCTTGTTTTCTTTTTACAGCAAGCTTTTAATGGCGCATCAAGCCAAAGATAAATCTGAACGAAATTTAGCTTCACAACTTAGGGTAAGCCCCTTCTTCGTTAAAGACTATCTCACCGCACTTCGCTATTACCCTCTTTCCAAAGTGGTAGATAACATTCACTGTATTCAACAAGCTGACCTGCATTCAAAAGGTATAGGTAATCTATCTTCCTCTGATGGTTCCGTGCTTAAGGAACTTATATTTAGATTGATGCATTGATGCATTTTTACTTCCAAATTTAAGGGGTAGTGTACCTTTTGTTTCTTGCTACAAAGCTTTAAAATTTATGGATCTAGCATCAGTATTTGAAACATTAAATGAGTTAATAATCGGCTTGGAGCGCTGAACATAGGAGAGTTTAGAATTTAGTATTTTTGATTTCAATCGAAAGTTATTAGTGACGGATACATACCTTACGCCCATTCTTACGTTAAACATGCATAAACCCATTGAATATCGGATCTTTTATGAGTTCTAGACTGGCTGTACTTTTATTTTTTGCAGGCACATCCATTTCATTAGCGCAAAATAGTTTATACTTTACTGAGAACGAGGGCCTGTACCGGGAAGGATTAGATCTTTTGGATAAATCTAATTATGCCGCCGCAAGAGAGATGTTTGAGCGATACATCTTTAGCAACGGCTCCAAGCCTAACCTTTTGGAAGCCCAATATTATGCTGCTATTTCTGCCTTAACCCTCTATCACAAGGACGGTGAGAAACTGATTGAGGAGTTTATTGCCGAAAATAAAACACACCCTAAGGCTGTTTTAGCCTATTTTGAACTAGGGAATTATTATTTCCAGCAAAAGAAGTACACTAAAGCTATTGGCTATTTTGAAAAGGTAAATCAGGCCTTGGTAACAGAGGAAGAGAGGGCTGAGATACGCTATAAATTAGGGTATTCCTACTTTACGAAACGCAAATTCAACAAAGCGCTAGAAAACTTTAATCTACTAAAAAGGGAGCCAGGTGTATATGGCTATGCATCAGCGTATTATGCGGGTTATATTGAATATGAAAATGGTGAGTACGACAAAGCCATTAATGACCTTGAAAGGGCCAGGAAGAGCGATTCGTATGCCTCAGTTGTACCTAGTATGCTAGCTAATTTATACTACAAACAACAGCGTTATGATGATCTCATTAGCTACAGCGAATCAGTTTTGAAAGGAAGTAGGCGAGTAAATACAAGGGAATTTTACTTACTAACGGCCGATGCGTATTTGAACAAAGGTGATAATGCAAAAGCTGCGGAATATTATACGCTTTACGGTGAGCAGGTGAAAAACCCAAAACCAGAGATAGGCTATAGAATAGGATACGCAAATTATCGGCTAGGTAATTTTGATGAAGCTATTAAGAATTTGAAAAGAGCGGCCTCTGACCGTGATAGCATTGGGATATACGCTTCTTACTACCTTGGTATCCTGTATTTAAAGGAAGGTAATAAGCTTTACGCACTTACTGCCTTTGATAACGCCCGGAAGTCAGAAATAAATAAAGTGTTGACGGAAGAATCCGCTTACCAATACGCGAAAGTAAGTTACGACTTGGGCAGGTCTGAGGAGGCGATCGAAGCGCTTACATCTTTTGTGAAAGACTATCCAGACAGCAATCATTTTGATGAAGTTAATGACTTGTTATCCGAAGCCTATTTAAATACCAACAACTATCAGTTGGCACTTGATCATATTGAAAGCCTGGACTTCGTGAATAGCAGCATGCAAGAAGTGTATCAAAAAGCAGCCTACTTAAAGGGCGCAGAACTATTTAATAAGGGGCGCTACCCCCAGGCCATTACTTCGTTTGGAAAATCTTTAAAGTATACACCAGATGCCCGTTACAAAGCCATGACTAATTTGTGGGCTGCAGAAAGTTACTCTATTGGAAAACGGTATGATCAGGCGATAGATAACTACAAGTTGGTCATTACAAATACCGCTGCAAAAGGGAACATAGAATCGATCAGGGCCAGATATGGATTGGGTTATGCTTATTATAATACGAAGCAATACGATAAGGCTTTGATCCACTTCAAAGAGTACGTAAATCTCTTGGAGGGCGCTCAGGACAAGCAGTACTATGATGATGCCCTGTTGCGCTTAGCTGACTGTTACTATGTAAGTAAGCTGTATGAAAATGCGTTGGAATACTACAACAAAGCGGTCCGCTACAATAAAATTGATAACGACTACGCCCATCTTCAGGCAGGCATTGTAATGGGTATTCAAGGTAACGTATCTGGTGCGGTAAATGAATATAATTATGTGGTTAAGAATTATCCAAAATCAAGATACATGGATGATGCCTTATTTCAAAAGGGTCAGCTTTACCTTGAAAAAGGAAATTACGAAGCAGCTGTAACTGGATTTACACAGCTTATTGATAAAAAGCCAAGTAGCAGATTCGTACCTTATGGTTACATGCGGCGGGCCTCAAGTTATTATAACCTTCAGAAATACAATGAAGCTATTTCAGACTATCAGGTGGTATTGAAAGAGTTTATAACACACTCAGCTGCTTCCGAAGCCTTACTGCCTCTACAGGAGGTGTTGAATGTACAGGGTAGATCGCAAGAGTTTGACGCGATTTTGAAAAATTATAAAACGTCTAATCCAGATAAAAAAGGGTTGGAAGCCGTTGATTTTGAAAGCGCGAAAAATCAATACTTTAACCTGAACTATAAGCAGGCTATTACAAGTTTTGAGAGATACATTGATCAGTACCCCAATGATGCACGAGTAAATGAAGCACGTTACTATATAGGAGAATCGTATTACCGAATGCAGGAGTTTGAGAATGCACTTGATTATTACAACGAATTAATGAGTGTTGCTGGTTTCGCGCAACGCAACAGAGTAGTAGGTAGGATAGGGGAGATTGAATTTAGAAGTGGAAGATATGAGAACGCTAATTATTTTTATTATCAATTGGCGGATATCGCGGCGACAAAA
>JBCCIX010000216.1:0-7263 GCA_039028075.1 Bacteroidota bacterium
GGAGGTTTGCAATTTCCAAAGTGGCGTACCATGATGCCACAGCTGTTCTTCCAAAGGATCAATGAAGTCATTTCGTATAGGTTAGATGCCTGAATTCAGGATAATCAATTTTCAAAAGATAAATCCTAAAGTCATGCCCTTCCGTCATCCCTGGGCCAGATCAGGAATCTCAGTATAATTATGACAAGATGCCCGCCTCCGCTAGGAATGACGGACACTATTTTTAAGCGTAGCTGTATTAAATCAACAAATGCCGTATCAAGGAATACTGTGATTTAGAATGTATTTGAATTATGGGTCTTGTTATTTGTGATGTGATTCAACAAGAGGCTTAACCTGAGCAGATTTTGAAATAAGGTATTTTCTACCGGTTTTCATCTCTTGGCATATATACCTGGTTCTTCTCAAGGACTGCTTTCTAAAGGTCTTAGTGCCGAGTTTAAAAAGATCGCCAGTAGCGAGCTGTTGAAGTGTACTTCCTGGATTGGCGTCGTACTGATTTAAAGCTATGCTCAAGTTATGATCGTTGCAAGATGATGCCTTTGGGTTTTGCATGTAGCGTATGACCTGCTTGTTTAGAATATCCGGGAATACTTTTTTCATAACCACAGGTCTCATCAGGTCCTTGAAGACCTCTTTCCATTCTTTTCCGTGCGGGGCCACTTTGTGTTTATATTTTTTGAAGGTTATAAGGTGAGCCACCTCGTGTAGATAGGTAATAAGAAAAGAATAGCGATTTAAGTCGTTGTTGATAGATATAGTGTGCTTGGAAGTCGAGGGGTCGAAACGGTAGTCTCCAAGTTTCGTACTTCGCTTCGGCTTAATCTTGAAAGTAAAATTGTAGTGCTTCCAGAGGGAAAAACAAAAATCTACCGTCTTGGGAGGAAAAAAGTGTTCAAAAACCTGACGATCATTCATATCGATCTAAAATAAAAAACCATCCGCCAATATGACGGATGGTCCCTAAGAAATTTTTCGAAATACTTATTAAGAATCGCCTTCCGAAGTAACAGAATCAACAGCTTCCTCTACCGTTTCTTCTACTTCTTCAACGGCTTCTTCAACTTCCTCTGTAACTTCTTCGGTTGCTTCTTCAACTACCTCTTCGGTGGCTGTTTCTTCAGCTGTAGCTTCTGTGGTGGCACCACCTCCACAGGCCACAAAGGCAATGGCAAAAGCAAAAGCCATTAACACACTTAACAATTTTTTCATTGTATACAGGTTTTGGTTTAAGACATCTAATATAGAGACAAAAAAAGCTATGAGTCAACCCGATGTCACTTTTTTCTGAAAAACAAACGAATTGGAACACCCTCTAAATCAAAGTGTTTTCGCATCTTATTCTCTAAAAACCGCTCATATGGGGCTTTTATGTATTGGGGTAAGTTGCAAAAAAAAGCGAAGGTTGGGTTAATACTGTGTAGTTGTGTGATGTACTTTATTTTGATGTATTTACCTTTTATAGCAGGAGGAGGGTTCCTTTCGATTTCAGGCAGTAGTATTTCGTTTAGCTTAGAGGTAGGAATTTTCTGGGTCCTGGAATGATAAATTTCAACGGCTTTTTCTATGGCTTGAAATAGGCGTTGTTTTTTTAGAACAGACGTAAATAAGATGGGTATGTAATTCAACGTACCCAATTTAGCTTCAATATCTTTCCTAAAAGTAGCTGCGGTTTTGCTGTCCTTTTCTATAAGGTCCCACTTGTTGATCATGATCATCATGCCCTTGTTGTATTTTTTGGCAAGACCGATGATGTTCATATCCTGGGCTTCGATACCACGTTCCGCGTCAATCACAAAAATGCAAACATCGCCATCCTGCAGGGCTTGGATAGCTCTCAGCACGGAGTAAAACTCAATATCCTCTTTTACCCGGGATTTTTTACGAATTCCGGCGGTATCGGTCAAGATAAAATCCTTACCGTATAGCTTGTATCTGGTATTGATCGAATCTCTTGTTGTTCCGGCTTCGTCCGTAACAATGGTTCGTTCCTCACCCAAAAGTGCGTTTACAAATGATGATTTGCCCACGTTAGGTCGGCCTAAAATAGCGATCCTGGGGATCCCTTCTTCGGGATTTTCAGTGCCACTGTCAAAATGCTTGACGATCTCATCCAGAAGCTCACCCGTACCTGATCCCGAAGCTGAAGACAACGTATATACTTCACCCATGCCTAAGGCGTAGAATTCGCTGGCGTTCAACGCTTTTTCCGGCGTATCCGCTTTATTAGCGGCCAGCAGCACGGGCTTTTTAGAAGTACGGATCACTTTGGCAAAGTCTTTATCGAGATCCGTGAGTCCATCGCGTGAGTCTACCATAAAAACGACCACGGATGCTTCTTCAATCGCCAGCTCTACCTGAGTTCTGATTTGACTTTCAAACTTATCCTCTGAACCAGTCACGTATCCTCCGGTATCTATGGCGGTAAAGAACTTACCATTCCATTCCGCATAGCCGTAGTGCCGGTCGCGGGTTACCCCACTTTCATTGTCCATGATGGCTTTACGCTTTTCTATCAGCCGGTTGAAGAGTGTTGATTTACCTACGTTAGGCCTTCCTACTATTGCTAAGATATTTGCCATTTCAATTAAGAATTGAGAATTATGAATTAAGAGTTTTTAGAATGGAAGACAATATTTTACGAAGCTCTTCGCACTCGTTTATTAACGGAGCTCCTTTTTCAGGCGAAACAATTTTACTATCAATTAGAAGCCGTAACCAATAATGAGTTTCTCTTGCTTCTCTGTAGGCAATAGACATTTTAGCCCTAAAATCTTTCCTGGAAATGCCCCCAATAGCCTCTTCAACATTTGCGCCAATGGATGTCCCACTGCGTAACAATTGCGTGAAGAGAGTATATTCGTTGAGCTCTTTGGTCAAGTACATGTGTAATTGGATAATGTCAAGAGCGAAGTTGTAGGACTCGTCCAAAATGATATTATCAGTCTTCATCAGTAATTCTCAATTCTACATTCGGAATTGTCATTTGTAGCCAAAATTCTTTAAACTTCTCGTCTTCTTTCGCCAGTCATCCGCCACTTTGACGAAGGTTTCCAGGTGAATTTGCTTGGCAAAGAACTTTTCCAGGTCTTTCCTGGCCGCTACCCCTACTTTTTTCAGCGCTTCACCCCTTTTTCCAATAAGTATTCCTTTCTGGCTTTTTCGCTCTACGTAGATCTCCGCCCGGATCCGAATGATCTTCTCATCTTCCTTGAACTCTGTAACTACGACTTCCGTACTATAAGGCACTTCCTTTTTGTAGTTCAGAAATATCTTTTCCCTCACGATCTCCTCTACAAAAAACTTTTCCGGTTTGTCCGTGAGCTCCTCTTTCGGGAAATAGGCAGGATGTTCGGGCAATAGCTCTAAAATGGCCTCAAAGACCACATTAATATTTTTGCCTTCCAAGGCGGAAGTACCCAAGTACTTAGAAGCCTGGACGACCGTCTTCCAATACGCTATTTTATCCTGTTCTTGTGTTCCTTTGGCTTGATCGGTCTTGTTCAGTAAGAAAATCACCGGGGCTTTGACTTTTTTCAGGCTCTGTTCAATATGCTCGTCGTACTTTTCGTAGATATCGGTGACAAAGAGAACTACATCCGCATCTTCCAGCGACGAGTTGACAAAACTCATCATCGAGCTATGGAGCTCATATTCCGGCTTAATAATGCCAGGTGTGTCTGAATAGACCACCTGAAAATTATCGCCGCTCAAAATACCCATAATGCGGTGTCTTGTGGTTTGCGCTTTGGATGTAATGATCGATAGTCGTTCACCTACCATCTGGTTCATCAGCGTAGATTTACCTACGTTAGGCTTCCCTATTATGCTCACAAACCCCGCCTTATGTCTGCTCTGATTTTGCATGATCTGCAAAGGTATTCTTATTTTAATGGAAACATTCCTTGGTATGAAAGTTGTTATACCGATGTAAAGTAGTAACCAATGAAAAAGATCTTCCTGGTCTCTTTAATTGCAATCTGTTCAGCCTGCCAACATAGATTGGTTCCTACCTGGTTTAATGCGCAACACGATAATTCCATCGTTTCTGAAATTGCCGTAAATGAAGTGTTGGTCAGATTGGAAAACCTTGAGCTGAATACCGGGTACATGGTTTTTGACCTGGAAGTGGTCAATAATTCAGATTTTCCAGTTCAGTTCGATCACGCCAAAATCATAAGCTATTCCGGTTTAAAAAAATTTCAAGAGGCAACGGAATCTTCCCTTTGGATGAAAAAACCAGAACTCCAAACCGCGTCGGCGCTGTCTTTTGAAGAAGTGAATGATTTATATGAAAGCAAGCTCAGAAAAGGTAATGCCATTGGCGTACTGTTGGCCGTCGCGGCGGTGGGGCTAGTGGTGTACGACATTGCGGCTGACACTAATGATTACTCAAGTCTGGAATGGACAGCCGGTGATGCCCGAAGGAGCGCTACTCGTGATGCAGTAACCGCTGGAACACTCGTAGCTCTAGACGTAGCCGGCAATGTAAATGAAATGAAGGCGGCAAAGACGGCTGAAGACCTAGCGTATTTGCCAGATGAGATTTTTGATGCCACTGTCATTCCTAAAGGTGATGCATTTCGGGGCAAGGTGTACCTTCATAATGCATTGATCAATAAGTATTATCGAATCACAGTACCGATCGAAGGAACCTCCTACATCTTCGATTTTAAGAAAGCGAACAGCCGTGAAAGGCAGCGAATAAGTAGATAAGTGTTAATTTAAAGAAGCAGGTCTTGCATAATTAAGAGGATCATTCTACCTTTGCACTCCATTAAATCGCGGGGTGGAGCAGTTGGTAGCTCGTTGGGCTCATAACCCAAAGGTCGCAGGTTCGAGTCCTGCCCCCGCTACTTAGAGAAAGCCTGGGCAAATAGCTCGGGCTTTTGTTTTTTAGGACAAAAGGTAGAATAACAGCGGGACGAGAAGCCTGTCCCGATGTAGCATAGCGGATATCGGGAAGTCCTGCCCCCGCTACTAGAGAAACTCATTGATAGTCAGTGGGTTTCGTTGTTTTTATTCCTTCCAAAAGTTTTGACAAAAAACTCTGTAAAAACATAGTAAAAACAAAAAACAGCTCAAAAAAGGTAATTGGGGCAATTTTAAAATATAGGTCAAATGTCATTTGACCATTATTGACGTAAAAAGCTCCCAAAAGTGGCACACGTTTAGCACATATTTAGACATCCAAAAAAACAATGTAAGGGTTTCTGCGAGTTTCAGAGGGTACTGAAAATTACTTTGATGCCTGTATGGACTTTCTGCCGTTTAGGCCAATGCTTTCGGATATTTTAAGCATATGATCTATTGCCTGATTGACATGTAAGAAGTCTGTTTTCTTCGACTTTTTTTTACACTAAGACTTTGTCGAAACTCCTCTGCTTCTTTACGTTTACCCATCCAAGTACTATAATCATAGATGCGCCGCCCAGCATCATTCCTTCTGTTGTTCCAATATCTAACACGGTATACAGTCTTTGTCTTGCGAACTTTCTTTTCAATGGAAGCCATGATTACACCTTTGGCAAATATCTATCAATACCCTTTTAAGATCTTCATAAGGTTTTGTTCTGATATGACCATTTTACGCATGGCTTTGCGTAAACGCCAGCCATGTTTGTGCCCTTTGGCCCATTTTTCCACCATTGTTTTTGTAAGTGTTCTGGTAGGATACATCTCGTTCCATCCCCAAGACTGGAGTTGTTCATAAGCAGATCTATATCATAGTTTCTAGTGATTAATTTAGGTCTCAACGATTCAGTCCCTGACAATATATTAAAGTCTTTCATAGTTCATCTTACTCCCTTTTATGGACCTCTAGTTTAAGTGATAAGGAATTAGTTTCTAAGGGGGTTACCCTCTTAGACGTGATGTCTGATAGACCTACTGAGATTATGTTTAATCACTGTATTAGAGCTTTTCAACCTTAAATGTTATACTACTCTACAATGTCTATTTTAGATAAAATGTACAAATTGACTTTTTTATCTAATTTACGTATACTAGAAGGAAAGGAGTTTAATCATGCAATATATTTCTGCAACTGAGGCAAAACAAAAACTGGCGGCTATGCTTGATGCTGTCCAGGTTGAACCAGTTATGATCAGGCGGCAAAATCGTGATACTGCCGTAGTCATATCCCCAAAAGAGTATGAACGTTTACGAAAACTGAACATTCAGGAATTTCAGGACTTCTGTGACCGCGTTAGTCAAAATGCCCGACAAAAAGGGTTGAGCGAAGAAAAGCTGAATGAACTACTTCGCGATGATGACGAGTAGCTTTAATGCGCGTTATTTTTGATACCAATATCCTTATCAGTCGTTTGCTAGCCTCTCACAGCCTTCTAGCCAGGGCGGTAGATGTAGGTCTTGCTTCAGGTCTTATTCTTGCCTCAGATGCCACATTAAATGAGCTTGCCGATGTGCTGTCGAGAAGGAAATTTGATAAATATGTCTCTATTGAGGATCGCAGACAATTCTTGCATCATTTTCTATATGTAGTTGAAAAAGTTGAAATCATCCGAACGGTCAAACAATGCCGTGATACAAAAGATGATCAATTCTTGGCACTTGCCCTTAATGGGCGAGCTGATTATTTAGTGACAGGTGATGATGATTTGCTTCAATTAAAAGTATTTCATGATACCAAAATTGTCACTGCTAAGGAGTTTATCGAGTGGCTTAATGCTTGATAGAATAAGCGCTTAAAATAGTTCAAGTTGATGGCCTGAGAGTTCTTCAATATAGTTTAAATGTGCAAAATCATTATATATGGTTTCGCTTTAAGCTTATGGAAGTATGAATAAGTTCACACGTAACTGAGCCTTTTAGATCCTCTTTTTTCCTGTATTCATGGAGCTCAAAAGCATATTTTCTATAACTCCTTATGTTGTCTCGCAAGGATTGTTGGCTTTCTAATTTCATAGCCCTCAGCTTGTCCGGATTGATTGATGCTTTTTCAAGCTTATCTTTTAGATATCCCGTATAGCCGGATTCAATCACATCATGCTTAATTTCTCTAGGAGAAGGCACCTTGCCCCCTAAAATATAATAGAACTAGGTATTTAGTAATTACTAAATACCTAGTTCTATAAAACAAAAACAGTTAAACGCGACCAGTGAAAGCCGAAAATGACATAGCATTGAACCGATATTAAGGTGACTTAGATTGTGAATTATTCGTTTTTTATCGTAAGTTGGATAATCAAAAGCTAAATTGATGCCCTCCATACTTAATGATTCAGTTAATGAACGCACCAA
>JBCCIX010000217.1:0-7247 GCA_039028075.1 Bacteroidota bacterium
GCAGAGTGGGATACAGAGCGTCCTCCGTAAGCTCTTGTACCTTTCATACCCGTACATTTTGCCACTATCGGTTAGCAATTTTAAGATGATCGTTTGAAGTGTGCCTTTTAATAACTCCGGACTATGCATAATTCTTCAATACATTGGCTTCTTAGGTAGTACAAGAAATTGGCCATCTGGTTGCCGATTGATCGTGAATTACTCAAAAAGGGTTGAACCAAAAACTAAAATGTGTGAGTTTTGCGTTACTTTATTGTGGGGTACAAATTTTATTTACAGTGAAAACCATTTACACGCTTCTGTTTTCTGTCCTTATCAGCCCACTGTTTTCGCAGGAAGAGGGTAGTGAAACCACTGATCTTTTTAGCATCAACTCACCCATCACCTTTGATTTGAAAGAAAATGAGGAGGCCGAAGATGAACTTTATGTACCCAAAAAGAAGAAACGTAAAAAGAAAACTTTCTACGGTATAAAAACAAAGAAACGCTTTACCCGAAAAGGCGTTGGCGAAAAAACGACTTTCGAGCTTTTTTATATTCTCAAGGAATTTGAAAAACCGGAAACCCAAGTACGTGATGTGTATTGGTATGACCATCGCCGGCATCAGATACGTAAAGGGGGTAAAATAGACCCCAAATTCGCCGATATATTGCACGGCCCGTATCAAAAGATGCGAAACGGTCAGGTCCTAGAAGAAGGTATTTTCTATAAAGGTACGAAGCACGGCCGCTGGATGCAGTATGATAAGAACGACCTGCTGGTAGATAAATCTAAATACTTCAAAGGCTGGCCCAAGGAATCTATGGTGCGCTACTACGACAAGGAGCGCCAGAAAATGAAAGAGATCATTCCCATAGAGTACGGAGAAAAGGAAGGTAACTATTTCTATTTCTTCGAAAACGGCCGCAAGGCTGTCCAAGGGGAATACCACTGGGATGAACCCGTAGGAGATTGGGTGGAGTTTTATGCTTCAGGGCGAAGAAAAAAAATCGTCCGTTATTCCAAAGATCCGCACGATGATGAGTTCAGACCTTACATCTACAAAGAATGGAACCCTAAGGGCAAGTTGATCTATCAGAAGAGGTAGTAGTTTGTTTCAGCTATCCCCATCTAACCGGAGTCCCTACCAAAGCGAGAAAAGTAGCTTAAAGCCTTGCGTAAAGTCATTTTTCGTACAGATTTAAAACAAACCCACGGATCGTTTCTAGTGTCGTGTCACAGATCAAATGACGATATGCTTTTTCGACTGTAGTTACGATCGAACAACGTTACTAAGCCTCGAAGGCTTAGTAACGTTGCCATGAATCACTGAATTGTGTAGATATAACTATCAATTGAAGTGTGCCATGATACTCGTGCGAGGACGAACGTAATAGCTAAGCAGGGCCTTTATAATTTGAAGGATGTTTGAGCAAATGCTTTCAAAGTAAAAAGTCCTTTCTTAAAGACCGCCGGAAAGTACGATCAAGGCACCATACACTCTAATGATCGATGTTTAAAAAAATCCAGCGTTGTTTTGCGGAGAGAATGAAGCCCGCTTCTCACTGTTGTGGAAAGGATAGCCTTTTTCGTACTAGGTCTACGGTAGGCCTTTAACTCCCGAAATCGGGTGGTAATTATATACTGAATTAAAATTATTATTACCGAAATAGCGTTATGAGTCTCAGGGGTTGGCTTTATGGATTGCTTCGAACACGATAAGAATAACCTAGATTCACACCGTAGAGTGATCCTGCGTTGGTTTTTATCAGTGCTGGGTTTCTTTTGGTGCTTATCTGTAGATGCTCAGATAGATACCACCAGGTCGGTGGACTACCTCGTGCGTGAGATTCTTGCCGGAAACGGGGTCTTAGTGGGTAAGGTAAAGTATGTTGGCGCGAAGCAGGCCCTAGCTTTATATCGCGATTCGACCAGTCAGGTCGGGATTGAGGAAGGAATACTCCTTAGCTCAGGAAATGTATTTTATGCCCTTGGTCCGAACAAGTCAGCGCATTTCGGAGGTGTCACAAATGCCCCCGGTGACGTTCAACTCGATGCTATAGCCAAAGGGAAGACCTACGATGCGGCTGTACTTGAGTTTGAATTCGTCACGGTCTCAGAAAACCTATCGTTTGAATTTGTTTTCGCCTCAGAAGAATATTTAGAATATGTAGGTTCGAAATTCAATGATGTGTTTGCCTTTTTTGTGGAGGGTCCAGGCTTGGAAAATATAAACATTGCCAAGCTTCCTGACGAAAAAACACCCATTACGGTGAACACCGTCAATCACGAAAAAAACAAGAAATACTATATTGACAATACGTACATGAACGTTACGGATGCCTACGTTTGGGACGTGCGTAACCGGAAAGTAATTTGGAATAAGCACTTTTTAAAAGAAGAGGTGCCGGCAGCTTACTATACGCAGTTTGATGGTTTTACCACGCTGCTCACGGCTACATGTAGCGTAATTCCCAATAGGGTGTATACCATAAAAATGGCTATTGCCGACGTCAGCGACCGAATTTTGGATTCCGGTGTCTTTCTTAAAGGCGGCTCCTTTAGCAGCTACGGCAAAGAGTTCGTTGACCTACAGGACTATTTTGTCGAGAACAAGGCACCGCAGAAAATCACCAGGATCACCCCACAATTCGATGCTACACCGCTTAAACTCGCTTTGAAAATTAAGCCTGTGGTCAACGTGGGACGTGTGGAATTTGATTTTGATCAATACACGCTGACGGCAACCGCCAAAGCCGCTATTGTCCAGTTTTTTAAACAATGGCAAGAAGCTCCTGAATATGTTATTGAGATTTTCGGCCATACGGACAGCATGGGCAGCTTAGATTACAATTATCAGTTAGCTATTTTACGGGCCCAAGCGGTTGCCCACGAGCTGCAAATGCTAGGGGTTCCTCCGGAAAATTTACGATTATACTTCAAAGGTGAGTTAGAACCCATTCGGCCGAACACAACTTCCTTTGGAAGAGCCCGAAACAGAAGGGTGGAACTACAGCTACAATCTTAGTTTAATTTCATCTTCGTAATCTACGGGCACGGTTACGGGCACACCATAAATTCTAAGCTTCACTTTACCGGTGTAACGCACCGTCATCTTTTTACCTCCCAGTAGGCTCATAATCCCATTGAGTAAGCCAATATCGCTCACATTAAATGTGGCATCCAAAGGTACTTTAAATTCGGATTCACCTTCTACCTTCATTTTTAACGACTGATTTATGGCTCCAATTCGCTTTTCTTCAAGAAAAACGTCTACGTCTACCCGTCGTAAAAAAATACTAGCCCTATTGGGATTATAGAAAAAAGCATCTCCGTTTAACAATGCTTCTTTCCCATCTACCTTGGTTACTTTAACGTTACCTACCCTTCTGAACTCGGGAGCTTGATCTACATTTTTGCAACTGATGGCAAATGCCATTATTAGCATAAACCCGGTTATTTTTTTCATCTGTTTTATGACGTTAGCGGTCTCGTTTTGTTACTTCTACTTCCAATAATCTTGCTAAACTAAGGGAAACCCTTATTTCCAAGAATAGCAATAAACCCTTAAGTCCCTACGGGTTTGGAAAATTACTTTTGACCTAGTAAAAATGTAAAGACTATGAGCAGCAATTCAGCAAAAGCAGAAAGCATTTATAAAGGTTTAATCTCTGCTTTAGAAAGAAAGGACAAAGCCATTCGCAGGTATGCCCATATTACCTCCCATGAACTTCGCGCCCCGGTAGCGAGTATGCTTGGTCTGATCCAACTGTGGCACGAGCATCAGGAAGATACAGCTTTTAGTCAATCGATCATGAATAAGATGCAGGAGTGCGCTCAGCAGCTGGACATGATAACTTCACGTCTCAATGCCGAGCTTGATCCGACTATGAATATTGTTAATCCGGAAATAAAGACCGGTCAATATTAGGAATCACTTCAAGCGCATTCTTATAATAGAGCTTTTTTAGAATGTTATCCTCCAGGTCCAGGCCATACATCCGCCAAAAAGCGTGATAACGTTTGTAGTACGGAAAGTACTCATCCGCCGTTTCTAGCACGCGAAAGTAGGTGTAATATTCTTCAGGGTTCCAGTAGTCCTTACCAAACATAATCCGGTCCTGGTATTCGGTCAAAAACTGCTTGGCCATCCGAGGTTGCCGGCCGAGCTCCGCGATCACGGCTCCGATCTCGGAATACATATTAGGATACTTGTCCATTAATTCTCCCAACTTTGCTAAGTTGTTGCCAAACCAGCCTAAGTGGGCGTTAATCCACTTTGTATCGGGGTGCTTTTTAAACAGGTCGTGCTGCTCGGCAATGATGGTTTCCCAGGGCGCAGGATCAGCGTCATTTCTCTTCCTACCGGGCCTTACTTTAAGCTCAAGCCATCGTTCATTTTTTTCGTCGTGTTTATCCCAAAACGGTTTAGGGTCTGCAGCGTGGATAAGCACAGGAATTCCCAGCTCACCGCACTTCGCCCAGACCGGATCTATGCGCGGGTCATTGATGCTGATGCGTTTACCATGTACTACCGCCATGGTCTGATTCTTGTATATCTTTAATCCATTGGCTCCCAACTTGACATCATTTTCTATTTGCGTCACCGTGCGCTCAGTCCAGCCCGGTTCGTTGATGGCATTAACGTTAATGTTAGTGAACACAATAAATCGGTTCGGTGCGCTTTGATTTACGTTATCAAGGCTTTTTTTTAAATGCTCCAGATAACCTCGTCCTCGGCCGCTAAGGTTCACCATGACCGCCATATTGAGCTTATCCATATCTTCCACCAGTGCAGTTAGATCCTGCGACGGCATACTGAACTGGTGATTATGCACATCGATAAATGGAAATTTAGCTCGCGTTACCCGGTTTTCAGGTACAACCAGCGTGGAGGGCGGGTCATATTTTTCCCAATCCATGACCCTACCGGAGATTCCCTGGCTTTGACCGTTGAGCGCAAGCAAGGAACCAACAGCAATCATGAGAGTACGCATAGTCTTGGGATTTAGGCAAGTGTACGATTCCGTCGGCAGAAAGTTAAACGGAAACCCTATTGTTAATGGAACGGTCGTATCTTTAAATGTTTAAGGTACAGATATGAAAAAATATAGTATTCTCTCAGCATTTCTCGTAGTGGGCTTCTGTTCTTTTTCCCAATCTGGTCTTTACGATCGAGGGTTGGAAAACAGTAAAAATAACAAGTTTGAGGAAGCCGTTGCCAATTTTAGTCAACTCATTCGCACCGACCCTAAACACAAAGAGGCTTTTAATCAAAGGGGGCTTGCGAAAAATCAATTGGGAGATTTTTACGGGGCCATTGGGGACTACAATTTTGCCTTAGAATTGGACTCCGCTTTTGCGGAAGCCTTGAATAACCGGGGCGAAGCTAAATTTAATCTCGGTGACGATTACGGGGCCATTGAAGATTTTGATAAAGCCATCAAACTGGATGGCGAGCTGATCGATGCTTACAACAACAGAGGTTTTGCCAAGTATAATGTAGAAGACCTTCAGGGTGCACTCTTTGATTTTTCCAAAGCCATAGAACTTGACCCGAATGATGCGGATAAATATTTTAATAGAGCCGTGATCAAAGCAGAGCTGGAGGAGTACATCAGCGCTATTGACGATTATAATAAATCCATCAGCCTGAATGCGGAAGATCCTGAGGTGTGGAGCTTCAGGGGGGTAGCGAAATACAACATTGAACAGGTTGAAGAAGCTATTAAAGATTATGACAAGGCGATTGAGATGGACAGCGAGGATCCGGTGAAGTATGAGAATCGGGCATTAGCTAAGAGCAGTAAAGAGGATTTTGAGGGAGCCTTAGCAGATTACAATAAAAGCATCGAACTGTATCCCGATGATCCTGACACCTACAATCTTCGTGGAGTAATCAAATACAATTTGAAAGACAACGACGGAGCAATAGCGGACTATTCCAAAGCCATTGCGTTAGATGCATATAATCCGGTCTATTATGATAATCGTGCCTTAGCTAAGACTACGGTGGAGGATTACAAGGGAGCCATTCAAGATTACTCATACAGTATTGAGCTCTATCCTAACGACCCGGAGACCTTTCATCAGCGTGGATTAGCTAAAATAAACCTAGGCAACAATTACGACGGGTGCCTTGATTTGAATACTGCGGTCGAATTGGGCTCTGAAGAGGGGTCTTCATCGATCAGAGAATTTTGTAAATGACGCATGGAAATCTCCTTTCGGAAGGCCGGTATCGGGGATCTGGATCTTCTCCAATACTGGGACACTAAACCCCATGTGACTGCCTGCGACCCCGATGAGGAATGGGATTGGGAAGGGGAGTTATCTTATGATGCACCTTGGAGAGAGCAGTGGGTTGCCGAATTGGACGGGCGCCCTGTGGGTTTTGTTCAAATTATCGATCCCGCCGAAGAAGAAAGCCACTACTGGGGCGACGTAGGTCCGCAATTGCGTGCTATTGATATTTGGATCGGGGAAGAGGACGATTTGAACCGAGGCTACGGAACACGGATTATGCAAAAAGCTATTCGTAGATGCTTCTCTAATGCTCAGGTCGAAGCGATCTTAATTGATCCTTTAGCTTCAAATGTCAACGCGCATCGGTTCTACGAACGATTGGGTTTTGTGTTTGAGCAAGAGCGTACCTTTGGGGATCAGGTTTGCTTTGTGTATCGACTTACCAGGTCGAATTTTAGCTCCGCATAAAAAGCTAGTGGGCTTTGTAGAAGTTGATCTTGGCGTACCGAATAATAGGAGGATCCTGCTCCAGGACGTAGCGTTTCTGAAGAGCATTAAAGTGGGCAGTATCTAACCTTACTACCAACGTGTGCAATCCTTTCCGGAAATTGCTGATGTCAACGTAGTTTAAGTAACCGACATCGAAGGTTTCCGGGTGTACGTAATCGAGCCAATCTAGTGAATCATATGGTATATCATCCACCGTTACTTTCATAAACTTTCGGGCAAACCCAGCTTGTTCAACACGGTCCATCTCATCCCAACTCTTTTTTTCATAGGTATCATCTCTGACGTAGAGTTGCGAGATTCTGCCGTGCGTATCCACAAACAGCCGTAGCACGTCATCGTAAACAATATCGCTGTGGATGGTGGCGAACATGGGTTCCTCTGCGCTTCTTAGTATTTCATAATTGGCGCTTCGTACCGATTCCAAAGCGGTTTCCAGGTATCTTTCTTCATCCCAGTCGTCCACTTTACCCTCGAGATACTTGTAACCTACCAGAATGGCTACACTCAAAAC
>JBCCIX010000218.1:0-7200 GCA_039028075.1 Bacteroidota bacterium
ATTCCCTGCATTAAAATCAGTAAATGGAAGATCGCGTAAGAACGCTTGCATGTAAACCTCCGCCATCTCTGCCGTAAGTTCAGCGGAACCAAGGTTTGGCGCCGGAGGCATAGTTACGGCTTGTGCATCAGGCCCCTCCAGGTCAAACGCCAATCCCGAAGATTCACTTTCCCAAGCTCTTACAATGTCTGAATTTAGATTTTCTTTTCTGCGCTTTTTTAGAAGATCTTGTGCTCTTGAGGATTTCCAATCATCTGGCTCGGTCATTTTTATAGGATTATTAAGGTCAGCCGATGGACCTAGCGGGGTGCGTTTGAAATCCAAGGGATCTCCTGAATCAATACCTTTTACAAACTGATCAAAATCTGCATCTGAGGAAACAAGACCAGTATTCTCATTATGGGGTAAACCTTTGGTAAAACTAACCGGTACATGATTGATGTTTTCGTCTCCGTGAGCCAAATGAATAACGGGTTGGGAAAGTTCCTGCCCTTCAATAGGGCTTACTTTACGGTAAGAATATGTTCTTCCTTCCGCAAGCTTGGCAGCTTCTACTCTCACTTCAAAGCTCGTTTTTCGTCGGAGTTGTTCTGGTGTCATAATTAAGATTATTTTTTCTTTAAAATTAGCAGCCAATAACATCAATATAAATACCCTAGGTAGGGTATTTCCATATTGAAAAGCAATTTAATTATATGTAAATCGAGTATAAAATGTTTACTAGAAGAACTGTAAAATTCGGGTATGGATTTGAGACAAAAACGGCAAATGTAGATTGTAAATAAGCGGAAAATTGACTTTTAAAGACATTTAACTACCACCGACACACATTAAAACAAAGTTTGCCAAACAATTCGGACAAGGTATGTTGCCGAACAATCGGGTTCACGTAGACTGTTATTACCCAGACTTGTAGAACTAAGATGCAATGAAATCGGATAGCAAACACAACAAGTCTGACAGTAGCTTCCTGGGTAGAGGCCTCAAGAGCCTTCACAAGCAGATGTTAAAAGGTAACGAGGATTATAGCAACAGTCACCAACCCCAGGAAAATCATCCCTGTTTCGAAGCGGGTTTTCATATGTCTTTGTGATGTGATCATAATGTAAATGTCTGCAAGCATCTAAACTCTATCAATTTAAAAAGACTGAACTGCTACATAAACCAACTGAAACGGGAAATAGAATAACTCAACAGTTGGAAACCAGTAGGGTCCCGGCTACGTTTGTTGGACTTACGGATAGAATATCCAGTTAATCGAAAGAAATACATCGTATTACATGTCCTTCCTTTCAAAACCATTCCCCATTAATGCTGACTTAACCTCAGACCTCAAAATTATTGTACTCGCTATCTTATTCCCGCCACTATTTATCGCCTTTGTTCAACCTCTTGGTGTAGTATCAGGCTTTGAGCCTTCCTTTTATGGATGGTTGGCCATAGGCGGTTTCGGATTGATAAGTGGAATAGTTACCTCGATTTTTGGAGTACTATTGCCAACCTTATTTGACAGGTTTTTTGAAGGCTTAAAGATAGCGGGAGCTATTTTATATTATCTGTCTTTTTTCATTGTCATTGCCTCCGCGAACTACTTTTACAAAACTTACTTTGAAGGTGTATTTGCATTTACATGGACAGAATATTTCAATGTGGTTAAGTACACGTTTCTCATTGGCATTTTTCCACTGACGCTGAGTATTTTTTGGATCTATCAGAAGCGATTAAGCAAAAACCTTAAGCTAGCCGAGTCAATTAATAACTCTATTAGGGAAGCAAAAAACAATAGTAATCTTATCATTCAAGGTGAAGGTGAAAATGAAGTACTAAGAATTACGACAGATGCTTTCCTGTTTGCAGAAAGCGCGGACAACTACGTGACTATTTATTTTTTACACAATCATTCCGTATCTAAAAGATTATTGAGAATATCCCTGAAATCCCTTGAAACTCAATTTGCCGAACTACCTTATTTGGTAAGAACACATCGTTCATTCGTAGTTAACATTTTTAACGTGACCCAGGCCAAAGGTAACAGCCGTGGACTGACGCTCACTTTGAAATATACTGATCGCTGTGTTGCGGTCAGCAGAAAACATATTTCATTGGTTACCCGACTCATGAAATCGTAGTACCTATCCTAAACATCCCTCATTACTCCCAAACATCCCAACACTACTCCAATCTTCAATCTCAATCCCTTGAGATCGTAAGATTGGAACCATGAAGAAGCTCATACTTATCGGTTTTCTTTTATCACCGCTATTTGTGGAGGCACAAAGTACTTCAGAAATCGCTATAGCGATGGAGGATGGAATCATTCTGAAGGCCGATCTATATTCTCCAAATGATCTGGTAAAAGCACCGGTTATCCTAGTAAGAACCCCATACCAGAAAGAGGGCATGAAGCCCATAGCAGAATATTTTGCATCGGAGGGCTATTACGTTTTAGTACAGGATGTCAGGGGAAAGTACAGCTCGGAAGGTCGCTTTGTCCCTTTCCTGAGAGAACGCGAAGACGGCGAAGCCACATTAACGTGGCTTACCCAACAACCTTGGAATAATGGGAGCATTGGCCTATGGGGATCGTCCTATTTGGGTTATAGCGCCTTGACCTTGAGCGCTTCTGAAAATACCCAACTCAAAAGCATTTTTCACATGTCCGGATGGCTGGATGGTACCGAGGTAAACACGCAAGGTGGTGCATTTCACCAGAGCTTAGTAATACCATGGCTGATTTTCGAAGGTCAGCGATTGCAAAACAATATGAAAAAGATGGACCTGGAAAAACTATTGGCGCATGCCCCCACTTCAGAGGCCCTTCCGAATATGTTCTTTACGCTTGAAAATGGAGACTCTATTCATTTGAGTGAATTGAACATTAGCCATCAGGAATTTCCATTCCAAAACTCCAAGGTGCCTGTTTATCATTATACAGGATGGTATGACTTTGTGTTGCCAGGAGTTCTCTCTGTGTATGATGAGCTTTTAAAACAATCTGCAGGCGACCAATATCTAACCATAGGCCCTTGGTATCATAACCAAGCCTACGGCAGCGACATTTCGGTAGGTGAATATAAACTTCAGGAGAACGCACAAACTAGCCTCGACGCACTACTGGACGAGTCACTAGCTTGGTTTAATCATACCTTGAAGGGTAGAAGTTTCAACTCACCCCAAGTTGAATATTATGTATTGTTCAAAGATGAATGGAAAAGTACGTCTACTTGGCCTCCTCCTGTCAGTGTACCTAAAACCATGTATTTTAGCGATAAAGGCTTAACTCAACAAGCAAAAAATACAACCGCTTCCCGTTCCTTTATCTACAACCCTGAAAGCCCGGTTCCTACGTGGGGAGGCGGAAATTTCCATTTCTTCATGGACATTATGGGGATAAGGGAGCAATCGCAGGTTGAATCCAGGACTGACGTCCTAACCTTTACATCCCCCGCTTACAAAAAGCCCAAAACCTACGCTGGCCCGGTCAGCCTAGAGCTATATTATAAGACAGAAGGCAAGGCCACAGATTTTACTGCCAAACTTACTTTGGTAGATGAATTAGGCCAATCCTGGAACGTGAGCGAGGGCATTATCCGTATCCCCAAAACGGGGGATACCATTAATCAGGCCAGCATAAAGCTCAATGACGTCGCTTTTGAAGTCAAGAAAGGGTGGAAGCTACGGATACAAATAAGTAGTAGCAACTTTCCAAAGTTTAATAGAAACCCCAATACCGGAATAGACCCCATGGACGCAACCACATTTATCTCTGTCAAACAAACCATTTATCATGGAAAAAAATATCCTACACACATCACACTTAATGAAGTTCCTCAATAAGACCTGCCTTATTATCTGCTTTCTGGTGGTCGAAATTTCTTATTCGCAGACTGAAAACCAAAGTTTCAATCAAGGGAGGGGCTGGTATGACCAAGGAGAATATTCAAAAGCTATTGAGGCCTTCGAACAGGCTGTAAAGCAAGTCCCAAATAAGGCGGATTATTATTATTGGCTAGGCTCGGCGAATATCGGGGCACTGGATAAAGCTAGTTTCTTTCAAAAAGCTACACTCGCCTCTGACGCTAAATCCAATTTATTGAAGGCTATTGATCTTGATCCAAAGCACGTATCGGCCAGGGTTACCTTAGCAAATTATTACATCCAGGCACCGGCGATTGCTGGGGGCAGTTACTCCAAAGCACTGGAACAGGCTGAGGAGATAAAGAAAATTGATCTTTTTAAAGGTGTTGAAATTGAAGCATTGGTTTACCTGAATGATGAAGAATACGATAAAGCTGAGCAGTTATATTTAGATATGATTCGCGATGGCACTAACAATAAGAAAGTGTACTATCGCCTTTCCGTAATTAGCATTAGCAGAAAGGACTTTAAACAAGCTTTGGCCTATTGCCAGAAATCCATTGAGGTTTATCCCAACTATTTAATGGGCTATTACCAATTTGGAAAGGTGGCATCTTTAGGGAACATAGAGCCGCAAGCAGGAATAAAGTACTTAACCCAATATCTACAAAGTGATTATCAATCCGGGCTTCCGAAGAAACATTGGGCTTATTTCAGGCTGGGGGAAATATACAGGAATCTTAATCAAACGGCGGAGGCTAAAAAGTCTTACCAGGAATCACTGGCAATTAAAGAAGATTTTAATGAGGCAAAAGCAGCGCTTAAAAAGCTGAACTAAAAGTACCACGGGGCTATGAACACACTTTACAGTGCTATCAAAATAACCGCTACAGTCGCCAAGCCTAGGAAGATCATTCCTGTTTCAAAGCGTGTTTTCATATGTTTTTGCGAGGTGATCATGATGTAAATGTCCACTTGTAGACCGACTTCATCAACTGATTATCACCAGACTGTCAAATTTCCCTGCTGAATCGGGATATAAAAGCACCGAATTATCTCAGCTTCACTGCTTTCATCAACTTAAGATCGATATAATGATAGACCGTGTGATTGTTATCCTTATTATGTATCCGAACTTCTAACGCTTTAAAACCCTCCGCGTATTTCGTGATATAGATGGGAAAGGATCGGTGCTCTTTTGGTTTATAGATGAGCCCAAATGAATCTAGCTCTTTTCCAGTATCGGGATCCGCTATAGTAACCTCCAGCGCGTCGTCATATTCATAGTCCAGATCCAAATTAACGCTTTGCAAACTTGAATATTGAACTGTCCAACTGATTTGATCCAATACTTCTACCCTTTCATCATTGAGGGGCAGGGCTAACCGGTAATGATACGTTCCGGGTTCAAAGACGATATCTGTATAACTATAATTCGTTTGCATTATGCCATACGCATTAACCTGAAAAGGAACATCCGCTATTTGCTGATATTTGAATTCCGATTCCGTTCTTCTGTAAACCTGGGTCGCTGATGAGAGGTGTGCCAGTGAGTCGGGCAATTTCCAGTTTATGGTGAGCTCATTTTTAATTTCCAATAAACTTACTTCCTCAATAAGGTCTACTTTTTCGGTAGAGAATCCTTTGGGCAGATGACTGACTTCAAGTTCAAAGGTGCAGAAGTCATGCAGATAACCATCGATATTAAGCCAATAGCCTTCCCCTCTGATCAACCCGTTCAATTCTACATAAATGTCGTCCTGGGTGGCCAACGAAATACAATCAATGAGCTGATACGTTTCTGGTCGGCACAACTCACCTGAAAAAATGACCAATTGCACACCAAATAAGTCTCGGCAGGACTGGCCACTTATATTTACAAACAGATTACTTGAATCCGCTACGAAGGTATACCATTGATCATTGTGGTATTTGATACACTTACCCGTCAACTCTGGGTTGATACAACCATATTCGACGGTATTGCCGTGTGTTTTGGAAGAGATTACCTGATCTAGAAGGAGCCGTTGCGCCTTCATCATGTCATTGTTTGGAGTTTGGGCTAAACAAATCGTGCCGTATAAATAATAAAAACTTAAGATGTAAAGCCTATACAACCTCTAGCAAAACTTTATTATGTGGATAACTTGTTGATAACATATTACGTACTTATCTTTCCAATGCTCTTGAATCCGAACGCCCAAGTTCCACTTGGGATGTTATGTAGGAATTCAGGAGCTTTTTCTTTTCGTCTGATTCTCATCAATTACGCTATTTCTTGGCTTAAAAAGCCAGTGCCTGTAAGGTTGCATCCATAAGTTTTCTAAACTACCGTCAAGTCCTGTTGTAATACCAATATTAAAGTTATCCCTTGTGGCACAAATTTTTTTATTGATAAACTTATACAACTTTTCTTTTGCAATAGTCTTCTTACCTATTCTTGACTTTCCCCTGGGTATAACCTTATGTTTATGATTCAGTCTGAATGCAGTAGCACCAAGCGCTACATCTAAGCACTGTAAGATGAGATGCTTTTTTGAATCGACCTCAGCTATGTGACCTTTTTCAAAAACAATCCTTGATTTCTGAAACTCAGGTTGGTTTTGAAGACGATAAACGTAATCCTTAAATTGATTTCTTTTTTCAGTAGTATCAGGTAAATAATCAAAGTTAATTCGCAATCGTGTTATATCGCCGGACCGGTTACAAAATGACAAACCAAAAGCGTGCTTAAAAAATTGATAGTACAATAGGAAGTATTCATTTCTTTTATGATCTGAGGATAATCTCGCTACTTTATTTTTATTGGATGTAAACATGATCCTTATTTTAATCTTGTTTTCTGAAACGAGATCAAAAAATACACCCATAAGATTCAGATATTTCTTTAGATATTGATCAGTAACCTTTTGCCATTTTATTTCTCGATATAAGTTTTCTGCATCGCAGACGTTTTTTAGTCTGTTTTGAACTTCTATCAGGTCTTCATTTTCAACTATCGCACCACCATAGAAGTTTGGAAAGAATTTTCCATCTTTTACGGATTCATCACACCATATATGTAGAAGCATTTATTAATGCGCTTTCAACCAGTTCTCACCGGTTCCCGCCTCTACTTCCATAGGCACCTCCAAATCAACGGCAGACATCATCAATTTCACTACACTTTCTTTCATGATATCCACTTCGCCTTTGGGTACCTCAAAAACCAATTCGTCGTGCACCTGCATGATCATTTTTGATTTCATTTTCTTTTTATTTAGCCATTCATGGATATTGACCATGGCTATTTTGATGATATCCGCAGCGCTGCCCTGTATCGGGGCATTGATGGCATTTCGC
>JBCCIX010000219.1:0-7193 GCA_039028075.1 Bacteroidota bacterium
ATAGCAAAATACCAATATCCCGATGCTTCACGGGCACTGGTCTGGGAAGGAGAGATCAAGCCGTCAGAAATGGCTTTTCGAGGTAGTTATGCTGAAGTTGCCCCTAATCAAGGGAATGTCAAGGATGTGCTGTCCACCGTTTTGAACCATGGGCTGGATCATCACTGGATTATCGGTCGCGGACACATCCGGCAAGATTTACTTGAATTACATCATTGGCTTGATGTTTCAAATATATTAATGAATAACAGTAACCCATATCTCTATGGACACAGTACTAGAACCTAGGGTTTTCAACCAAAAGTTTAATACGCTACAAGAACTTTTTAAAAACTACCGGTCTTCGCAAACTTGTCTGGCCGCTTTCAATGTGAATGATAATTACGACTTGAAGGCCGTGGTGGAATCAGCAGATGAACTGGATACCCATGTAATGGTGATGACCTACCCTCCGGTAGCTTACCTGAATACCCCGGAGGTATTTTGCTCGCTGGTGGATGGATTCAAAAAAATAGCTAAAAATCGGATTTATCTTCACTTGGATCACAGCACTTCGGTTGAATTATGTAAACACGCTATCGACGCTGGCTATGATTCTGTCATGATTGATGGATCGCAGGTTTCATTAGCTGAAAATATGGCTATGACGAGGGAGGTTGTTGATTATGCCTCACCTGCCGGTGTGGTTGTTGAGGCGGAAATAGGGAAGATTATGGGACGAGGTATAGAAGTAAAAACTGATAAGGATTTCTTAGCCAGCGTAGCCGATGTGAAACGTCTATATGAACATACAGGTGTTGATATTATAGCTGTAGGTATTGGAACATCACATGGTTTTACACCGGTAGAACCTAAAATCCATTTCGACCGACTGAAGGAAATCGCAGAAGCGATACCATCGCCACTGGTACTGCATGGAGGTACTGGAATTCCGGATGCCGATATTCAAAAAGCGATTCGTATGGGTATGAGCAAGATCAATATTGGTACCATGGTACACACTACGTACATGAAGCATGCTTTCAACGAAATTAAGGCAGCGGGAGATAGGGCTTATCCCCCTTTTATCATGGAGAAAGTACTGCCCAGGATAAAAGCGGTAGTGAAAGATCGGCTACAAGTGGTCAATTTTAAAAAGTGACGTTCGGGTTAAGTGGCTACCAGGGTCACCTATCCGTCTGTCTTAATGGGCAGGGTGTTATAAACCTAGAGATACCACTATAATCGCATGAGATCCCTGAATTTTCTAGCTGGTTTTGCCACTGCACGCTTAAGCACACTTTTCCTACTTCAACAATAAGTCTGGCACCGGGAATTTTGTTTTTTCTACTTAATTACTGGCTACCACTCGATCGGAAGCATCCCCATACCGATCTTCATATAGATTGGTATGCATTTCTTTAACGGCTTCTACCATTTCAGGGTAGGGTACATCCGTGGTGCTTACAAAACCTACATTATAGTTTTCCCCGTCATGTGCCCTACCGGTTGTTGGCGAGTCAATGTATTGGAACCAATGCGCCCCTACCATGTAAGGATTGTCGATTACGGATTGTAAATAGTCTTTGTACATCTGCGCCCGATCTTCTCTGGTAGCGGCATGAACGATCCCGGGATGATAAACCCCCGTGGCCGTAGTGCCAACATGCCATTCCCCGATAACCACAGGCGCATCCATTTCCTCTAAGAAGGTCCAGTACTTTTTACCAATACCCTCTTCGTAATAATTTATGCTAAATACATCAACATATTTTTTGGCAGCACTTCTTACTTCAGGAGTAAGCCCCCAGGTGGCAAACCGGCAACCCATATACATATGGTTGGGCATCACATCTTCCAGGGCATCATGGACTACTTGGAAGTAACGTTCTGCATAAGCAAACATGCAGTCAGAAAGGTCGGCAACCATTTCGTCCGAGAACGTTCCATCTCCCTTATAATTAACACCATTATCGAATTCCGCCCAACTGGCAAGGTCCTTTCCCCAGGCCTTGTTTAACAAACCGATGTCTTCATACTTACCCTTGAGTTTATTCGAAAATTCTTTTTTAATGAAACTTTCGTTAACATCTTTTGATAAAGCATCAAAAACAATTCCGTAAAGATTGGGTACCGACCCGGCTCGTCCCCAACTTTTTTCATTGTCTATAAAAACACCCACACACCATGGGTTATTTTTCACTTCTTTTGCCACCACCCCTACGGTGACCTTTGCCCTTCTCACAAATTCAGGATCAAATACATCCGGAAGTGGCCCCCAATAATCCATTCCTGATTTTACGGTTTGGAATTCGCCTATGATCCAGCCGTTGGCAAAATAGGGCATGCGGTTTTCATGGTAGAATTCATATCCGGCCCAATTTCCAAATGAAGTAAATCCCCAGTTTAGAAAACGGTCTAAGGTAACATCCACCCATTTTTCTCTGTGCGCGTTCGGTGTGGGCTCGCCGTACCTTCTTTCGAGATTAGCTTGATAAAAACTGAAGGTTTCACCGTGGTCAAAGGGGCCGATATGCTGCTCCCTTCGATAACTGAAATTATTGGCCAAAGGATCATCATACGTAGGGAGTTCCTGGAACATTTCGTACCTCCAAGGTTCGGAAATGAAAGAGGTACTGGTTACCTCTTTAGGTAAGTCCACGATGCCTCTTGAATCCTCAGGGGTGACATCTTCAGGATCTCTCCATCTGACCGTATCATTTTTAAAATCCCGACCGGTGAACGTTGTGGTATTCGCCATTCTTACATTAGCGATGCCTGAAGAAAAGAAAACGTATCCCTCCGGATCAATTAACGCCCACTTACCATTGACCTTTTTTGCAGTAAAATAACCGGTGCCTTCGTACTGAGGCCCTTCTACCCAGCCTCCAAATTTAGACCTCCCTGGCATAGTACCTTCTTTTTTCAACCTCGCTAATTCTTGATCAGCAATTGATTTTAATTGTTGATCGGATTTAATTTTGCCCTCGAAATCAATGTGTGCACTCTGGCCGTACTTGTCAATGATACCTACCAGGTAATCTTCAGGTCGGTCTGGGGCATCTACTAGTCTTATGTTGTCGATGACCACCGACTTATCCTTGATCATTTTAGAACTATAAAGTGCTATTTTGCTAATATCTGGGTATTCCGCATCGTGCAGCAGACCTCTTACTACCATCTTTAAGGAATTAGTATTCCATGGATCGGGATAATCCCTCATATCAGATGTACCCTTCTTTAGCGGAAGATTTTCCAGCTGAAGGTATACAGTATTCGTTTTTCCGATGGGTAGCGCTACGGAACTGTAATTATCAGAACCATTTGAAGAAGCCACGTTGGCCATCAGATGGACAGAGTAGTCCCCGGTATTAGTAGCATCAAAAACCAGAGTAAGGTTTTTAAAGTCTTTGACATCAATAGGTGTTTGGGGTTCGTATGAAAATCCCGTATTATTTTCGTCCCACTTAAGATTCACGGCCAGACCTTTCGTACCGCTAGTTACACCAGCTCCTGAAGTTAATTGAATATTCGCATTAAAAGGCTTGATAGCATTCGGGATGCTATCTGATTCAAAATCCAGTACTTTAATCTGCTTAAGGTCATTCCAAAAAGGATCTCCGCTGACAAAAGCCTCCTTGTCTTTTTGACATGAACTAAAACACATGGCCATTAACAATAAGCTCAATATTCGATTTGGAGATTTCATACTATATTTTACGTTTCTGAGCAACCGCTTCATTTCCTTTACTAATTGCGCTTGAAGTTATAAGTTCATCGTTTTAATTGGAATGGAATTCACTCAATAATAACTGTACAAACGATTACGGAAGCCGATTGGCACATCTGAATTACATCATTGTAAGGTGTTAGCTCCTCTGATAATGCTTAGAATCCGTTTTTTAATTCAAAAACCTGTCTGGGAAAGAAATTGATTTATGCTGTAAAGTTTTAGTCTAGTGCAAGCTATTCTTAGACCACACGTTGAATCCGATCTTTGATTCAATTTATTAAAAATGGTTTTTGGTTTTGGTAACGTTTGCGAATATGAAAAATGGTTTGATTCTACTTTTTGTCGTTGGATTGCTCATAAATTCTTCGGCCCAAGTGAAGGTGCATGTCAATTTTGACCTGAGACATACCGTAGGTGGCGAAGATACTTTTGACCGTAAAAAATGGATGACCGTTCACTCTTCGAATTACGAGGGAGCGTGGCAGGGAGAACTGGATAAAAAGGATTATCTCCTCAATGAATTGGATGTTTATCTTACGAGAGAAACAGGAACAGTTACGCAAGAAGTTTCAAGCCGTACGGCGGCACAGATTCAAGCAAATGCTTCAAATTTCAAAGCCCAATACGGATCGCTCACAGACCGGCATCCCTTTGAATCCAAACAAAATCTAATTGTTGCCAACCAGCACAGGATATATGAAGAAATGTCGGCTACGGAAGCCGGGGAGCGTTCTGCCGCATTTATGAATAACTATTTTGGAACCGGCGGTGCCGACGGAATGCCACGACCTACTTATTTTGAATTACTGAATGAACCGGTATTTCCGCTGTTTGACTTTGGCGACCAGACGCTTGATCAAATTTTCGATTATCATATCGAGATGGCTCAAAAAATCAAAGAGTTATCTCCTACTACGCCTGTGGGTGGTTACGTAGGGGCCTTTTCTATATTCGAGGAAGACAATTTTCAACGTTGGAACGATCGGTGGAAGACCTACATCGATGATGTGGGGGATTTTATGGACTTTTACTCCTGGCATTTGTATGATTTTCCGGGCATAAACAATGGTATCGAGCAGTACCGAAAAGGGGCCAATAACGAAGCCACCTTTGATATGATGGAGCACTACACCCGGCTTGTGGATAAAGAGCGGCCATTTGTAATCTCTGAGTACGGCTCCCAATTGCATGATTGGTATGAAGAAGACTGGTCTTCCTTTCGGGATTGGCTGTTCATAAAAGCTACAAACAGTATGTTAATGGGTTTTCTAGAGCGGCCGGATAAGATTGCGGTTACACTTCCTTTCACCGTGATCAAAGCACAATGGGGGTATGGTGCTTTTCAAATGGGCGAAGACCGGGTGTACCCATGGCGAATGATGCGCCAGGAAACCGAGCCCGAAAGCTACACGGTCAATGGTTTTACCGGAGAATGGGTATGGACCGAATACATTAAATTTTATGAATTATGGGACGATGTAGACGGTACGAGGGTAGATACCCGTGCTGATGACATTAACGTTTTGGTAGATGCCTACATCAACGGTGATAAGGCTTATTTGATCGTGAACAACCTTATTCCGGAGACCCTTACGTTCGAGCCTGATATCAAAGGTTTAGGTAGCAACGGGATTTCCGGTGTTTCCGTGAGAAACCTATATTTTGACACGGCGAGCGATGTGGTGAGGCTTGATGTAGATGAGGAATCATTTAACGCCGAGAATACCTATGAGCTACTGCCCGAAGCTACTATGGTGTTTGAATACACATTAAATGATGCCATGGTCATCGATCAAACGTCGGAAGAGACCAAATATTACGCGACTACCTACTTGCAGCCTATAACGGCTGATCAAGAAATAAACTTCGCGTTAGAGGACGTAACGTTGGGCAATGAAGGGGAAGCGGTTTTGAGAATAGGGGTAGGAAGGGATTTAGGACAGTCGTTGGATCCCTTAGTTACCGTTAATGGCCAAACCCTGGTAGACCCCGTGGAATACCGCGGTGATAATCAAGAAGAAAGGCCTCGGTTTTTTGGTGTTCTGGAGGTAAACGTGCCCTATAACACGCTTGAAGAGTCGAATACAGTTACCGTCACTTTCCCGGATAACGGAGGTCACGTCAGTAGCCTGGCACTTCAGGTATTTAATTTTTCCAGGCCGGTAATAAGAACCGCTATTGAAGGTTTTGGTGTACTCACCAATACTATTACCATTGCTACCGGAAAAACGCGCCAGATGTTAACAAATTTCACGCCTTCCAATGCTACAAATAAGGTTATTAACTGGTCGTCAACGAATGAAAGCATTGCTACTGTAGATGAATCCGGTTTGGTATCAGCAATCGCGGAAGGTACTGTAACGATAAACGCAGTTACGGAAGGCACGGATGCTGGCGGCAATACCTTTATGTCAAATGCTACGGTAACCGTGCAAGATGATTTTGTTTTGCTTATGGACAGTGTGGTTTTTACAGAAGGTGTCGTTTCGGTTACGCTGGGAGAGACCATTAATCTCCAACCCCAAATTTTTCCGGCCGAAACCGACGATCCCTCACTACAATGGGTTTCCGATGATGAAGCTATTGCGACCGTGAATGCCAATGGGGAAGTGAATGCATTAGCTATTGGTAGCGCTACTATTACCACTACCTCACAAGACGGAAGCAACGTTTCCGGGAGCCTAGAAGTAGAGGTCATTCAGCCTGCATTTATCGAATTTGTCAATCCGAGTGTTTATCTAGAAACCGATTATGTGATTGGCGAAAACATTGAAATTACAAGTTCGTATAGTGCGGGAAACGGACTGACCGTAAATAACAATGGCATTAAATTTTGGCTGCGGGAAATAACGGAAGGATTCGGGGCCGTGGTCAATGACTACACCGTAGACGTAACGTCTGCTGCCGGAACGAACACAGGTACGGTTTCAGCCTCTATTGCCCTTACCGATAACATAACGCCCACGGCTGATTTGCCGGAGGGTAACTTTTATTTCTTATTTTCCTCGTTTAATAATTCCCAGGGTGATTTTATAGAAAACGGGATCTTTCCGATCACCATTTTAGGACCGGATTTAGACGGCCTTACCCTCAATACAAATGCACTGGACATGATAGAACAAGAAACGGAGCAGCTCGAAGTCACTTTTTCTCCTGCAAACGCTAATGATCGCTCCTTAACCTGGTCCTCCTCTGATGACTTAGTAGCAAGTGTAGATGCTTCAGGCTTGGTTACCGCTACGGGAGCGGGAAGCACGACTATCCGGGCCACCTCAGCCGTAAATGCCTCAATTTTTGTGGAGGTCCAAGTAAACGTGTCTGCATTAGTTGAGTTAACGGCAATTTCGGTAGTACCTGAAAATCCTGTAGTGGCAGTAGGGGGAAGCTTACAGTTGGAAGCAGTTCTCACCCCGGCAAATGCCTCGTACCCTGAAGTGACCTGGAATTCTGATGATGAGACCATCGCCAGTATAGATGAAAG
>JBCCIX010000220.1:0-7159 GCA_039028075.1 Bacteroidota bacterium
GGTTCCGCGGCGAGCTGGGCTAATGTTCCAAGTAGCCAGTGGAGCGGCACCAATAGCATTTCTTTTACCGGGGAAGATGCCGCAGTAAATGCAGGAAGCAGCTCCAATGCCGGTTTTTCGGTCAATAGAACAGGTACATCCCCTAATAACGTCGGACTAAGCATCAACAATCTTGTCACCTCTCCAATCAACTCGCCTTCGGACAAAATTGGACTTCAAATTACCTCTACAGGTGCATTTGGCACTGAAGGTGGAACCAATATTGGTTTAGATGTAAATGTAAGCGGCGGAAACGCCCAAAACATTGCTGCTCAGTTTGACGGAGGGAATGTAGTAGTTAGCAATGGCGAGTTACGCGTTGAAGAAACGGTACGAATTAGCAATAATACCGCAACTAATTTCCCTCTATTCTTCATAGATGGAAACTTTTCGGGCGATGCAGCCATGAGGTTTTCTTCTAGTAATACCTTTACCATGGGGGTTGACGGATCAGACAATATCTTCAAAATAAGTGACTGGACCTCGTTAGGCACTAATGACCGCCTTTCCATAAATAGTACCGGACAAGTTGGCATTGGAACAAGCTTACTTTCTACCAATATAAAAATGGAAATTGAGAATACAGAACGCTTTTCTCTATGGCTAGATAACAACTATAGTGGGGGCCTTGATAATTACGCAGTTTTTGTTCCTGATATGACCGGAAGTGGAAATAAGTATGCTTTTTATCAGTCAGGAACTGCTGATGAAAATTACTTTGCTGGTAATGTCGGAATCGGAACGACTACTCCAAGTGCTAGGCTGGACGTGGAAGCCAGCACCGTTGGTTACGTTGCGGAAATAACTAACTTAAGTACTTTAGGAACTCCTTTTAGTCCAGATATATTACGTCTTAATTATACGTCCACAAGTCCCGGAGGTAGTAGCTGGGCAGTTGGAGTATTCACCGGATCTACTACATTAGAAGGAGGTATTCGCATGAATGGGGGAACAGTTGGTATTTTCCAAGCTTCTGACAGAAGAAGGAAAGAAATGATTGAGAATACTAATATCAATGGGCTAGAGATCATTAATTCTATTACTATAAGAGATTATAATTTCATTGGAAAAAGTGAACGGAAAACTGGCTTTATTGCTCAAGAACTACAGGATGCTTACAAGCCTGCAGTATTTGGGGACCCTGATGGAGATGTAGATTCCGACCCAATGACAGTTTCATATTCTGAGCTTATACCTGTGACCATAAAAGCAATTCAAGAACAGCAAGATATCATTGAATCGCTGCAAAAAGAGCTTGAATCAATGAAACAAAAACTAGCTACTTCTGAAGCGTCAGAAAGCTCGCTGCAATCGCAATTAGAAAAACAATCAGCTGAGATTGAGGCGATTAAAAAGGCAATTGGATTAAACGTTAATGCAAAAGCAGCTAATCATGAGTAAGAAACAGAAGAACTATGAAAATACTCAGATGCCCTCGCATAACTAATAGTAAAGAAGCAGCATGAAAAATATTATACTTACTATTTGCCTTCTTATTAGCTACTCCTTTTGCTTCAGTCAGTTTTTTTCGAATCAAGGCATGACCGTAAGTATCACGTCCAATACCATCTTTTCGGTTAGGGGCGATGCGGTCAACAACGGTACCATCATTAACGATGGGAACTTGTTTATTTCGGGAAGTTGGATCAACAATATGAACTATGAGGCTGAGAACGGAAGCTTTATTTTAAACAATCCGGGGGAACAGATCATCAATCACAATGCCCAGTCCTTTGCCAATTTCGAAATCACCGGAGGTGGCCAAAAAATCTTTCTCGCGGACCTCACCGTCAACCGGCGTATAGACCTGCAAGAAGGCATATTAGTCGGTACAAATGATTCCAAATTGATTTTGTCTGAAGGCATAGAGATTATCGGCGGATCTGAGGACAGTTACATCAACGGCGCATTAGTTCGGTCAGGCTCCAATGAGCTATTTTTTCCAGTGGGTACCGATAGGGAGTACCTGCCTATATTATTCGATCAGATTGCAGATGAAAGTCCGCAAATCACAGTGCAGGCTTTTTCCAGCCCCGCCGCAAATAGTGCGGATGATAATTTGCTACCATCCGATTTGCGTCATTGGCAAGTAGAATCTGTAGACCTAACAGATGTGGCGCTTACCTTGCCTTTGATCGACGAGAATTTCGATGCCAGCGTAGAAGACCTTGTAGTAGTGGGTGCGACCACAGCCGGTGGCTTCCAAAACCTTGGAGCGCGCGCTGTCAATGGGACCTTGACGAGTGGAGAGATCACCAGCACTATTCAACCACCCTTTGACGTTTACACCGTGGCCAGCACGTCCGCAGAAGGTACACTCCCGGCTGTCAGTGTAGTTAACGCCGTTACACCTTCACTTCAAGACGGCAAGCATGATTTTCTGCGCATTGACAACATTGAATCTTACCCCAATAATAAGGTAGAGATCTTTAACAGATGGGGTGATAAAGTGTATGAAATGAACGGATATGATAACGTTCGAAAAATATTTACCGGGAGAGGTAATGTATCCAATATTGGGTCTCTGGCTAGCGGTACATTTTACTATGTGATCGATTTAGGTTCGAGCGAGCGCATGACGGGATTCTTTTTGTTGATTAATTAGCTTGAAACAAATGTCAAAAAACACCCCTAGTCATAGCAGTGATTCCCTCAAGCTCGAATTTGTCCTGGTCTCCCCTCGGTTTTTGACCGGTTTCCTATTCCGTAAATTCTTCAAGCCAATGAAAATAACACTTGCTACAACTTATATATTGACTTTTTTTTGGGCTGACATCTCCTATTCGCAGCAAGATCCCTTATATAATCAATATCAATTCGATAAGGTGATGGTCAATCCGGCTTACGCAGGAATTTACAATCGATTCACAGCTACGCTCATAGGCCGCAGGCAGTGGGCAGGTATTGAAGGTGCACCTCAAACCAATTCATTTACCGCACATTCTTCGTTTTTAAACGGTAAACTCGGGGCAGGTATTCTGGTGGTGGATGATCAGTTGGGGGTCAACAAGAACTTTGAAACTCAGGTCTATTATTCGTACAACATCAAGTTCAACAACTACGCTAAATTAGCCCTGGGTCTGCAGACCGGTATTATCAATTACAGATATGATTACAATGAACTTAATCTGGATTTCGTGGATGATCCACAATTAAATCAACAAGAAGATTCGTTCAGCGAGCCTAATTTTGGGTTTGGTGCCATGTACATGTCTTCCACCTTTTACCTGGGAGTGTCTGTGCCCAGAATTTTAAAGGTGGAGCTAGACGATGGGATCACGGAGAGCACTCGCTACTTAAACCATTACTATCTCATGGGAGGTATTTTATTGTCACCTACTAATGTGTTTAAAATCAAGCTTACGTCACTTGTGCGTTACAGCCCTGAGGCGCCTTTATCCGTGGATTTGACGGGTAGCGCCTTATTGGCCGAACTGCTTTGGGTAGGAATGGCCGTACGCAACCTCAATACTATCGGCATTAATACACTGCTAGAGTTGAGTGACCAACTGCGATTTGGCTATTCCTTTGAATTGGCTACGAACGCGCTTAACGCCAACAACTTTGGTACCCACGAAATAAGTATTGGCATAGACCTGGACCTTTTTAAAGGTCACATTCTTACTAACAAATATTTCTAGAAAGGAAACATGGCTTGTCCACGCAGGAACTGTCCTGACTGGTTTCGATCTTTCTCAAGTACAGATCATCGTTTGTAAAAATCGTCGTGCACATTGAGCTCAGGTATGTCTTCACGGCTTAAGCATATAAGGCTAAAACACTTACTCATCGGAGGCCAAAAGCAGATTGGGATTTGATTTTACCCGGATAAGGTACTGAATGCCGTGGTCAAAGGACTGCCAGGCCTAAAATGGTCCGATGAATTTGGCATGCCGTACTTGACAAATTGTAAAGGAAACCCAAACCTTATTTTCGAAACATTTCGCGGTGTTGCCTGGCTAAACTGTAACTCGTTTTTTGGTAAAGCACTGGTATCGTTAAATGAAAAGGCACCGGAGATCGACCATTACCGGAAAAGAGCGCTTGCCGACGGATTTAGGGCATGCCCGGAGGATTTTTTAAAAACTTTAGAAGTAAGAAAGTATTCCTTGAACACCAAGGACTTACATTTCGCAATTTGAAAAATTTATTAACCACTACATGGATTGGGATTTGCCGGATATCGGAGAAAAGGAGATCCAGGACTATCTTTCCGGTCTGGTAAAGAAAAGACGCTCCGATTCTTACATAAACCAAGCGATTAATAGCATTAAGTTCTATTATGAAGTGGTAATGGGTATGCCCAACCGCTTTTACAGTGAGGAGCGGCCGTTAAAAAAAGAACGGTTGCCCGAGGTCTTAAGTAAAGAAAAGATATTGCTTATGATAAACCGGACCGTAAACAGAAAACACCGATGCATTCTTAAGCTCCTATACTCCGCCGGGTTAAGGCGGGCGGAACTCCAGAACCTTAAACCCGAAGATATTAACAGTGATCGGATGCTAATCCGCGTTCAGCAAGGTAAGGGTAAAAAAGACCGTAACACGCTATTAAGCAAAAGCGTGCTTCATGATTTACGGGAATACTACAAGAAAGACCGTCCCGAGAAGTATTTGTTTGAAGGCCAATATGGTAGACCATACAGCAGCACCAGCATTCGCAACCTTGTAGTTCAAGCTGCAAGCAGGGCACGAATAAAAAGAAAAGTTACCCCTCACATGCTACGGCATAGCTTCCTGCCGGCTGTACTTAGTTACTAAGGCAGGCGGGTGCTACGCACCTGCTGGAAGAGGGAGTAGATTTAAGGTATATTCAAACCTTACTGGGCCATAACTCACGCCGCACCACGGAGATCTACACGCATGTTGCGGTAAACACACTAAAAAATATTAAAAATCTACTAGATTAGCGAAAAACATACAGTGCGAATATAGTTAGGTGACTATATTCGCGTGGGGAATTGGAGCAACTAGCAACTGATGTCGATTTCTGATAACTTTACGTATGATCAAATCGGCATATCTGGACACATCTGTTTTTGGTGGATATTTTGACGAGGAATTTTCATTGGGTACAATCCCTTTCTTCGAACGTATAACGGAGGAACAGATAACCGTGATTGTATCCGAACTACTTGAAAATGAACTTTCTGGAGCACCCGATTTTGTCAAAGAACTGTTGAATGAAATATTGAATCAGAATTCTCATTTTGTAAACGTAACTACAGAAGTTGAACAATTAGCCGACACCTACATAAGCGAAAAAGTAGTTGGTCAAACCAGCTACGCCGATTGTACTCATATCGCTCTTGCGACTGTTAACAAAGCTGATATTTTAGTTAGTTGGAACTTCAAACATATTGTGAACATTGACAGAATACGGGGATACAACTCGGTCAACTTAAAGCTTGGGTATCCCATATTAGAAATTCGAACCCCTAAAGAGATTTTCAAGTATGATTAGTAAAAAAATAAAGACCGTAAAAGGCCTGGTGAAGCAATTAAGAACTATCAGAGATCAGATGAACGCTGAACTTGAAAACATGACTTCCGAACAACGAACCGAATACTTCAAAAAACTAAGAGCAAAGAGTAACTCCCCACAACAAACGATATAGCACATGGCCTTACTTAGCTATTTGCCAAGAGCCTGCAAAACATCCCGCTTATCTACCGCCATGAATCTGAGGTGCTTTCTACTCTCTTCTGCTCGTAGGAGTTTTTTATCTGTATAACGCAGTACCTATTTGATACTTTGAATGCACCGGCAGCTAAGCTACTTTTATCGGAATTAAAAGATCTTGGGGGCCACAGCGCCATATCTGGGCGTTAGCTGCAAGCTGAAAAACGACAATGAACCAATTCACTGAAAGATACAAGACATTCTCGAACTCTGACTTATTAAGAGTAATTGACAACCAATCTGACTATCAACCAGAAGCAGTTGAAGCAGCGAAAACTGAAATCGATCAACGAAATCTGTCTGACCAAGAAATGACAGAAGCAAAAGACGAGTTGGAAACTGAACGACAAAAAAAGCAAAAACTGAATGAGAAAAGAGCTGAAGTCGAACAGAAGGTAAAAACTATTGGAACTTCAATCTTCGACACAATCAATCCAATTCAAAAATCAGCTCCGACTGCTGAAAAGCTAATAAGATTGATAACAATTGTTTTCGGACTGATTACCGTTGTTAAATGGTATAATGAGCTCGGGCTTGTCAAATTCATGTTGACAGACGATACAGGCGGGTGGGACTTAAGTATGATTGAATATTTTCTTCCTTTGATTTTACTTCCTGCTGCCGTAATTCTTTTTTGGTTAAGGAAAAAGAGTGGTTGGATTTTAATGGCTGTATACCTGACCTATTCAGCCATAAGCGCATTTGGACTAATAATCATGACTTGGAATATGGAGCCACTTGGTATTCCTGCCCTTGACAGCTTATTTCCTCAGACTTCTTCGACTACTCAAATATTAACAACTCTTTTCTTCGGAGTGACTCTTTGGGTAATGACCAAAAAAGAGATTAAGGAACATTACGACATAAATAGACAAACAATGATTGCTGCGATTGGAATTGCGGCCGTCTCGACAATTTTATTCATTGCACCATTTCTACTGACATGAATGTGATTTTGACAATACTCAAATTGGATATTGATAATTCTGTTTTTGCCTCTGTCACTACTTTTCGTTGCTTATTTCAGACAGAGAAAGGCGAAACGAGAATACTATGAAAAAATTAAAAATAGCCAGCAGCCAATCGAGTAGACGGCCGTGAGCCATAAGCCCACGGTGCGCCTCTCACACCACCCAGCGTACGGGTCTTCCCGAATCAAGTTCGGGACAGGCTGTACTGGGCGGTTCGTAAAGCATAAGATAACCGCTCTTTGCACCAGTTCTCTCTTTCCACAACTTTTAAGTATAGGCTATCAATAGATTCCTATACGAATTTTCGTTTCACAATACGTTCAGTCCTTCACTACCTTGTAAGACCCCCCTGTCTTTCAGGGCTTGTTACCAGTAGCTACTATGACCTCTGCTGACTTCTCAATCTTCAACTCGTGAAGTCTGAGATCTCCCCAGGTAAGGACATATTCCTTCCCCCAATATCCAC
>JBCCIX010000221.1:0-7159 GCA_039028075.1 Bacteroidota bacterium
AAGTTCGGGAGCTCAGTCAAGTTGTAAAACGATTGTTTTATTAGACGAATTTTCAAAAACGCCTGTTCCATACGCCACAGTAATTTATTTGCCAAACTCTGGAGGAACTTACTCCAATGAGCAAGGAGTATTTAAATCATTACTTTCAGGTTCCATTTCGATAAGCCATATCTCCTATCAATCCAAAACAGTGGAGCTAACAACGCTGACAGATACTATATATTTACAAACACGTGATCACACGCTTAAAGATGTGTTAATTACAGTATCGAAAAACTCTTCTAAAAAGAAATATAAATTTTCAAAAGGCCTCAAAATAATTTTTACTTTACCTTCTTTTGAGATAGGTACTATTATCTCCAAAACTAACTTTAGGATAAATGAAATTTTAATCCCTTATAAAACATCTGCTTTTGATAATTCATTAAGACTCAAGCTATTTAGTGTCCATAATGGAATTCCTGATGAGTTAAAGCATCAAGAAGTTCAAGTAGTTCACGGTTCAGATCAACTTAGCCATCAATTTTTAAGGTTCAATAGTGACCTCACGCAATACGAAAACTTAGACTCTCTGTTTATTAGTGTAGAATTGATGAGCGATATTATCAACAACGGGGAATCCTTTTATGAAAAAGAGAATCGAATCATCCTCTATTCTCATTTTAAAAATGAAACTGCTCATACTTTAACTACCAAAAACTTCGAAGTAACGCAGCGCTGGTCACTACTTACTTCATTTCTAAATCCAAAAAGAAACCCCCCCAATTTGACGTACATCATCGAGAGTTCTCAATGATGTTTTCTTGTAAGATATGAATCACAGCCTCATCTAAAAAACGCAAGTATTTATGAATGCCGGCAAAAAAATTATCCAGATCTAAAAATCGAACAATTAGATTTGATAATCCCAAGCCTGCTTGTAATAACTCAACCTTTTTATTCGGCCACTTATTCATGGAAATTGTAAATTACAAATATCATTATTCCAATCAACACTATTGATGCCCGTAAACAATGAATAAGAATCAGCTAGGAAAAGAAGGTGAAAAACTGGCCGCTGATCATCTCAAACAAAGCGGCTATAAGGTGTTGGAAAGCAACTGGCGATTTAAGCGGTCAGAGATAGACCTTATCTGTGAGAAAGGTAACTTACTGGTTTTCGTAGAAGTGAAAACCAGGTCATATGTGGCATTTGGACAACCTGAAGATTCTGTAGATGAAAAGAAAGCGGCCAAAGTTATTGAGGGCGCGGAAGAATATATTTTTCAGACTAATTGGAATAAGGACATCCGGTTTGATATAATCTCCATCGTGATTAACGGCGATCAGCGAAAGCTGCTACATCTGGAAGATGCCTTTTATTAATGGTGCAACCTTTGAAGAAAACGCTTTTAGTAACCCCTTTTGAAAATCAAAGTAACATTCCCTTGGGGGAATAGTACATGCAAGCTACGATAAGGAGGTTTTTTTTAACCTTTCTATTCGGCATTTGGTAGGCAGTTGGTAAAACTTCCTCTCAGTAAAGTACATGTTGGCAATTGAATCGCAGGTCACGGAATGTTAGCAGCACCTAATGTCGCCGTGATTATGAGAATAAAGTACACAAAGCGTTGAATCATATGCGGTAGTGACAGGTAGCGTTCGACACGAAAGCCGCTCTGGTCCACGGCAGGTCATCCATAACTGACACGTACTTGATAAAGGCAGATACTAGCCCTTCTCTGGCAAATATCTCCAGTATCGCTTAGGCACATGCCGCAGATGCAGCTTCATATTTTTTCTTTCTTTTATTGAAGTTGCTTTAAAATACTGGCTCCATAACCGATTAAATTCTTGCTCTCCTTCTTTTAGTACAGAGGCTTTAATTTGCTTACGCCCTGCCCAAGCCGGATTATTCAGTTTTATAAACTGCATCGTTTCCAGATCATAATACAATCCATAATCACGCTGGGTGTCGTAGATTAACCACTGTTGATCGGCGTATCTTTTTTTAAAATGGTCTCCTATGAAGGGCATAACGTTAAAATCAGGCGCAATGGTAGCGGCATAAATATCATCCGAGGTCTTCTGAAAACGGACGAACGCATGCATGCGATGTATCTCCCGGCCCATCATTTTAGTGACTTGCCTGATTCTCAACACCGGAGCTTGTCGAAAATCACGTTCAATATTTAATTTGTTGGCTATGGTTATTTTGGTGAAATGGTAAATCGTCATTTCAATGTTTGGTAACTCAGAATAGAAGGCGAGATAAAGACGATTAAAACCCTTGGGAGTAAGTTTCTTTCGAAGCCCCCTGAGCACGCGTTCCGCTTTTTTTAGGTCCGTAACAATAGTCTCAGTGTTATCGAACATGCCGGGCTGCAAACAGGAGTTAGTTATGAAATCCGGATTCAGTTTTCGCTCGTAACAGTCAAAAATAACCGTCATTAACCCTTCGTAGGTGCCATCATAGCGTAGTGTCATAACGTGCTAGTCAAACAAGGTCAGCTGTGCCTTTTTATCCTGATAAATGATCTGATGACGTATGCCTTCCTGGGTATTAGTGGATAATGGCAGAGGGCGACCACTCACCTGAATGAAGTACTTGGCCCGGTTCATGGCTGCGCCCATCTTTTTAATGTCTTCGTACCGCACTTTCCCGTGTTTTCTGGATTGCACGATCATACCCGCGGTTTTCAGGCCAATACCCGGTATTCGTAAAATCAGTTCATAAGGTGCTGTGTTAATATCTACGGGAAAGAGATCAAGATGCCGAAGCGCATAGCCCAGTTTTGGGTCTATCTGTAAGTCAAGAGAGGGCTGTGCTTTGTCGATAATCTCATCCATGCTAAATCCATAAAACCGATAGAGCCAATCCGCTTGATATAAGCGGTTTTCCCGCATCAGAGGAGCTTGATGTACAATGGGGAGTCGATTGTCCCGACTTACAGGAATGTATCCTGAATAGTAGACCCTTTTCAATTGTTGTTCCTTGTAGAGCGATGCTGACAGATTCAAAATGTGGTAGTCGGTTTCGGGAGTAGCGCCCACCACCATTTGTGTACTTTGGCCTCCGGGAGCAAAGCGCGGTGTTTTACGGTACTTCTTTCGATCTTCCCTGTTTTCCGAAATTTGCTCCTTCAACCAATTCATAGGGCGGTACACGTTACCATGATTCTTCTCCGGAGCTATCTTTTTCAAACTTTTTTCGGACGGAATCTCCAAATTCACACTGAGCCTATCGGCGTACCGGCCGGCTTCCCGTATTACCTCAGGACTCGCTCCCGGGATGATCTTTAGATGTATGTAGCCGTTAAAACGTTCTTCAACTCTTAATTTTTTGGCTATACGGATCAGTTTTTCATTGGTATAATCTGCATTCTTCAAAATACCGGAGCTGAGAAACAGTCCTTCTATGTAATTTCTTCGGTAAAAGCCAATGGTAAGATCCGCCACCTCTTGCACAGTGAAAGCCACCCGTTGAATATCGTTACTTTTGCGACTTACGCAGTAAGCACAATCGTATATACAATAATTAGTAAGTAGTATTTTGAGTAGGGAAACACAACGTCCATCTTCCGTGTAGCTATGGCAGATCCCCATACCGGTGGCGTTTCCAAGCCCTTTATTGTGGTTAGCACGCTTACTGTCGCTTGAGGCACATGACACATCATACTTGGCGGCATCCGCGAGGATTTTGAGCTTGGTTTCTATATCTGCCTTCACACAGTGAAAATACTAATATTATTTTATTAAACTAAATAAATTAGTAATATGAACCAACTTAGTAGTTGCCGGATAATGCTTGCTCAGCGTTTAGATTTTACGCCAAGACCCGATCACAGCACTTTTTTTGGAATTAAAAAGTGCAGGCTGAATTTTTTTTGAAGAAGAAAAAGTGCGGTTTAAACCCTAAAACACAGATTTTTCTTTAAACTAAAAACTAACTCCACCCACTAGTTGCCGGAGCACCTAATAACTGCTCTTAGTAAAAGGGGCATTTTAAAAGTTTGTCCGGAATCAAAAAATCTATGCTGTAGGCTGCGAATTAAAAATTATTTCTATATTTGTACCGATCGGTCTAATTGGTCATGGGGTATAAATACAACAAAGAAAACATTTTAGAAACCGGGTACCATGTTCTTAGAAAGAACGGGTACCATAAAGTGGGTATCAACGAGATCCTGAAAGAGGCGGGTATTCCAAAAGGTTCTTTTTACAATTTTTTTGAATCGAAAGAGGATTTTACAGTACAGGTAATTCAGCAATACGGGCGTAGCAACCGTCAGTGGATGGAGAAGTTCTTTCAACAGGAAATGTCTCCGCTGGCCTTGGTCAGAGCCTTTTACAAACACCTAATCGATATAAATGAGCAAGACGACTATGCAAGTGGTTGCCTGGTCAACGCCATGTCGAATGAAACGGGTCGCCTTTACGACGAACTCGCTAAGGCATCAAATGAAAGTTTTGAAAGCTGGATAGAGGTAATTGCCGAGATCATAAAAAAAGGACAGGATAGCGGGGAAATTACAAAAGCGCATACTGCAAAAGAGCTTGCGGAATTCGTACATACTGGTTTGTATGGCACGTTCGCTAGAATGAAAGTGACAAGATCTCGCCAGTTCATGGATCAATGGTTCGATATGTCGATGAAATTTATTGAAGCTTAAAAAAATTTTAATTACAAATAAACAGAATGGTCTAATTAATTATGGAAACACTTATTGTAAAACAATTCACTAGTTCACCGCTACAGATTGTAAAGAAGAGAATCATAAAGGCTCCAATCGAACGGGTATGGGAAATTGTAGCTGATCACAAGGGCATGACCCAATGGATGCCTATGATAAAGCATGTGGATCTGGTAAAAGCGGATGACGACGGGAAATGGGGACAAGGTTGCGAACGCCATTGTCAATTTGGCGGCGATCTGTTAAAGGAAAAAATTGTTCACTGGGATCCTCCCTATGGTTATGCGTATATGATCGAGGATATGCACCTGGTTAAAGATCATCTCGCTTATATAAAACTTAGTAAAACCGGAGGTTCAACAGAAGTAGTTTGGGAGCAATATTATACCCCTAACGGGATTGCTCCCCAGCGTTGGATCGCCAGGAACATCATGCTTCCGACTGTAATGGCAAAAGCGCTGAAAAACCTAACTAAAAAAGCGGCCTGATGAAAAAATGGTTAATCATCTCCGCTTCGGTCGTAATGATGTTATCCTCTTGCAAGATGGCTGATCTACGCACCGATTATATGCATTCATCTCAGGCTCAAGATGACGAAAGGAAAGGTCGTCAACTGCTGGAAACCTCGGTCAAAGCCATGGGCTATGATGTACTTCATGAATTAGATGCGTACGCGGTAACCGCTTACTTCGATTGGCGTTTACCGTGGAGCCTTATGCCTGTAAATAGTCTGCCCGGAGCTAAAAGAAATGAGATACGCTTCCGTTTTCGGCCTAATTCATTTGACGGGCAAGTAGAATACCTGGAGGGAAGGAAAAAAGGAGCTGTTTATGGGCTACAGTCCTGGAAAACCTACAAAATCAAAGATAACTCTCCTGTACTACGAAATGATAAAAGAAGAAGCTGGGGACTGGCTACTTTTCATTACATTCTTGAAAGCCCCTATCGCTTACTCAATGCGGATATCATTACCTATGCCGGGGACACCACTTTTGAAGGCAAGGAATATGATTTGGTATTCGTTACCTGGGAGCGGCCAGAGCCCCATAAGGAGCATGATCACTGGCTCCTTTATATCAACAAGGAAACGAAATTCATAGATCTATCCAATTTAACGATAAGGGACTTTTTTGCCCCTTTCCCTCCAAAGTTAGCTGAGGGTACCGCTCGTTTTATTGCGCGGGAAAAAACGAAATCGGGGATCTACTTTCCTTCCAATTTGGTGATCCAGTTGCTTGATCCTAAAAAGGAAAAAAAGCACATCTACCGGGTAACCTTCAAAGAGTATGAGTTCAACTTATTTGATGTGAGCGATCTGAATCCCATGAAGGATTTGAAAAGGTACAATGATCAAAAGCCCGGCAAATAAAATGAGCGGAAGTTATCACATCCTGGAAAAACCATCGTCAAAGCTGGAAACAGCTTATTTCGGTATGAATCCTTTTACGATTGAATACGATTCTGATAAAACAGACGAGCAACTGATTAGAGACATCCAACACGGCGATCGACAGGCACTCGAGGAGCTACTCCTTAAACACCAGCCTTACATCTACAACATTGCCTGGAAGATGGTTAGGGATCCTCAAGACGCGGCCGACCTTACCCAAGAGGCTATGATCAAAATAACGGTAAGTCTGAGCAAGTTCAAATTCAAAAGCACTTTTCGTACCTGGGCCTATAGAATAGTTGTAAATCACTTTCTTGACGCGAGTAAGAAACGGAACGAGATTGCAATCAACAGTTTTGACGACATGGGTAGCGCCCTGCACAACACGCCTGATGTTGAGCTTAGCCCGTTAGAACGGGAGGAGAAGCAGGAATACATCCGTGAAATGAACCTCATGTGTATGTCAGGTATGTTATTGTGCCTCACGCGGGAACAAAGGCTTGTATACATTATCGGGGAAATGTTTGGGGCTAACCACACCATAGGCTCTGAACTCCTTGGTTTATCCAAGGATAATTTTCGAGCAAAACTCAAGAAAAGCAGAAAGGACATTCATCATTTTATGAATAATCAATGCGGGTTGGTAAATAAATCCAATCCGTGCCGATGTCATAAAAAAGTAACCTTCGCGCTCAATAACAAACATATAGACGCTAAGCATCTGCTGCACAACAGGGCTGAGTACGCTTCATTTAAAGAGCAAATCCGAACGGATGCGGATAACATGATAGACTGGGTAGATGAGAAGTATGCTGAATTATATCAAGGAATGACCTTCAAAAAAGACTTCGACAAGAAAATATTCATCCGGGAAATTATGGACGATGCATTGGTGAGAAATAAGCTTCACTTGAATTAAAGAGGCTTTGCTACTCCCTGTTTCACCTTATTCAATAGACCAATGAAGTTCTGGCGTTCTTCCTTATTCAACTGGTTTAAAACCAGGTGGCCGAGCTCCACCTTTTTAGTGCCAAATAAATCGTGTAGATCCTTGCCTTTGCCGGTAAGCTCAACTAAAACAATTCGTCTATCCTCG
>JBCCIX010000222.1:0-7129 GCA_039028075.1 Bacteroidota bacterium
TATAGTCACATATTCAAAAGGAACATCATTAAAAATCCGATTCCATTTGCGCTCAATTTTGGCAACAGCATTCTTATAGTCACCTGGCCTGAGTTGGAAACTGAAGTAGCGATAAAGTAGCGGATCGGTCACTTCAGTAAATACCAATCCCTGAATGGGATGATGCAAAGAGCCGAAATTAAAGTCGCGGACAATACCGACTACCTCGTAGTCTAGGGTATCCCTTCCTCTTATCAAATTACCTACTGCCGGTTGATCTTCGAATAAATCTTTAGCCGCCCTTTCCGTTAAGACCACTTTCTTTAATTGATTTCTCCCGTCATCCGTGTTCAGAAACCTTCCTTCCACAAGTTCGAGACCGAAGCTCTCGTCATATTCGGCATCGCAGGAGATCACCGGAAACGTATAAAACTCGCCGTTTGATTTCTCAGGGTTGCTAAAATCAAAAGTCTGACCGTATCGTCCGTCCGGTATTTCAAAAGATAAAGTCCCTGACTTTACTTCGGGAATGCTTTTGAATTCCTCTTTCAGGCTCAGCATTTTTTGGACCCCTTCCTCGTTCCACCATCTGGGAAGTGAGGTCACGGTTACGATATTCTTCGACTTGTACCCCAGATCTTTGCTGAGAAAAAAGTCCAACTGCTCGGAAACCACCGTAGCGGACACGACGATGAATAGCGCAATAAAAAACTGAAAACCCAGTAAAACTTTCTTCAGATTAATTTTCTTGATCGAGCTACTGTCTTGACCTTTCAGAGAATTCAGAGTGGGTTTACCGGCCAGTACCATAGCCGGATACAAACCGGCTAACCACCCGATTACTACGGCCAGACCTGCAAAAAAGGGGTATAAAAGTGAGATTGTGGTATTACTAAACAAGTGAGGCTTATTCACCAAAAGCGCAAATTCGTTCTGGGCTAACTGTACTATACATAAAGCCAAGAGCGCTGCCAGCAAGGCGAATAACCACGCCTCTGACCAGAACTGAAACATAATGTGTTGGCGCACACCTCCAATTACTTTACGTACCCCAATTTCCTTCATCCGCTTACTCGCCATACCCAACGAAATGTTGATAAAATTCATGACAGCCACCAACAAAATGAAAAGGGTAATGGCGATCAGGACCTTGATCATCTTTCCACGGGCCTGATTGTTTTGATGGATATTGTAGGTTTTTAGTGCGGTAAGTTTAGGTTGAATAAAATTGGCCAGGTAATCCGGCGCATTACTTTGAATTAATTCAACCATTGGCCCGATCAAATCTTCGGGCGTCACCCCTTTCTGCAATTCTACTCGGGTTTGGACCACATCAACATCCCACCTATCCCACATTGCTTCCGGGCCGTAATACGAGACGTTAGCCGGGCCAATGTAAGCATCATTGCGCGCACCCAGATTATCCGTAACTGAGTTTTCTGGAAGCTCATCGATCACCCCCGAGATCACAAAAGCCTTTTTCCCCACCGGATCAAATTCGGCATTTTCAGTCTCAAGGATTAATTCTTCACCAAGCACATCTGCTCTGCCGAAAAACTTAAGCGCCACGTCATGCTGAATGACGATGCTAGAAGACTCTTCAAATGCGGTCGAGGCATTTCCGTAGAGCAACGGCATTCCGTAAGCACTCAAAAATTCCCCATCGAATACCTGCAGGTTTAACCTGAAGTTCTTATTTAATTCTGGTGCTGATACATTGCAACTACGGGCATGAATCGTAAAATAACTGGCCACCAAATGCGGGTAATGTTCGTGCAGGTTGCGCCCTATAGGGGCCAAAGAGACCATCTCAAGGCCTTTTCTCCCTTCTTTCCAGTCGGATTCTACAAAATAGTGTCGGTCGTAATTTTTGATCCAGCTGTTCATCCGATACTCGTCCCAAATGAAGAGGGTCATTAAATACACTGCGGCTAGGCCTATGGATAACCCTACTACATTAATCGTAGTAAATACGGGTTGGCGGGCTAAGTTCCTCCATGCCGTCAAAAGGTAATTCTTATACATATCCAGCAAATTGAGGTTATTCTCGTAAACTTTCTACCGGGTTCATTGATGCCGTAACCAGCGTTTTTCCAGTCGTGGCCAGCAGCGCCATGAGCACCGTCAGCATAGCACTGATCACAAAATACCAGTGCGTTATTTCGACTTTATAGGCAAAAGCCTGTAGCCATCCGTCGGTAATTACCCATGCCGCTAATGATCCTATCACAATGGAGATCAAAAGTAGTCTCAGAAAATAGTTGGAAAGCATGAACACAATACCTGATACGCTGGCGCCTAGTGTTTTTCGTATCCCAATCTCTCGTGTTCTTACTTCAGCTATGAATGATATGAGGCCATACAGACCCAAGCCACCGATCACCATGGCTAAAAATGACGACACTTTAAATGCGTCAAACACTAAGCCTTCAATTCTATAGTTGTCCGCCATATGATCTTCTACGAATTGGTATTTGAAAATATTCTCAGGATACACACTCTTCCACACTTGCTCTATATCGGTGACCAGTTCATTTTTATCTACTCCTGGCTGGTATCGTATACCTGATTCACTAAAGAAGCCTTGCCAATACAACATGAGGCAAGGTGTAATATCTAATTGTAAGCCCATATTGTGAAAATCAGCAACGACCCCAACTACCGTTGCTTTTCCTTCATTTATAGCTATTTCTCTTCCGATGATCTCTTCCGGTGTAGTTCCCAGGCTTTGTACCAGGGTCTCGTTGACCACAAAGCCGTTGAAAGAACGGTCGCTGGTGACGTTGTGCTGATCTAGCCACCTACCTGCAAGTAGTTTGAGCTCATACATTTTTAGATAATCGAGTCCCACTACTTTCATTTCAGCATCTTGCTGTTCCTCTGCAGGTTGATCGGCAAAGCGAAAGGCCGTTCCATATTGCCGCTTCGGGGCCAACGGTATTCCGGAGGCAAAACTTACCTGATCAATCGCCGCGATACGCTCTAGCTTAGTTTTTAAAGTCGTAAGGTTCTTATCCGACTGATCCGGGACGTCTACGGTTAACAATCCTTTGTGATAAAACCCCATGTCTTTGTTAAAGAATAGATCCATTTGCCTACCGGTAATGACCGTGGTCACAATTAGCAGCTGAACTACCGCAAATTGACCTATCACCAAAGCATTCCTCGATCCGGATTTGTAATTTTTTCGAATATCAGACTTTATGGCTCTAAGCGGGGAATATCCCGACAGCACGGCCGCTGGGTAACTACCGGCCAATAGTGTAACTACGACCAAAAGTAAGGTCAAAAACCAATACGTATCTTGGGTAAGCTGCAGGTCGAGTTGCAAATGTGATAAATACCCATTGACACTTCCCAAAATGAAATCCGATAGCGCGTAGGCGTGCAGTATAGCTACTAAAGTCAATAGCAGTGTTTCAAAAATGAACTGGCGGAATAGATCTACCCGCGAGCTGCCCAGTACTTTCCTGACCCCTATTTCTTTGGCCCTTTTCAGTGACTGTGCTGTAGCCAGATTTACGTAGTTAATGATGGCAATCAGGAGTACAAGCCCTCCGATCGCGCCCAATCCGCTAAGCATTTTCGCCGATACTACATAACTCGCAATACTCGTTCCATACTCATCGCTCGTATGTATTTCGGACATAGCTTGAAGGTGATACTCAATGCGCTTGTTATCCACTTCACTCAGGTACTTGGCCTTAAAGGTTTCCAGATCTTGCTCGAAATTCTGCCAAGAGGTCGATTCATTGAGCTTGACGTAGGTATAGCCTTGGTAATTACCGGACCAATTATTGGCGAAGTAAGGGTTGTTAACGGCAAAAAATTCATAATTCACCAGCATCTCAAAAAGCAGGGTGGTGTTAGCCGGAGGATTTCGGACGACCCCGGTTATTTCTAACGGATCCTTGTTACTAAGTAATAGCGTCTTGCCCAATAGAGATTCTCTATTCCGAAAAGCATCGGGAAAATACCGTTGAGCTAATTTCTGGGTGATCACGCACGAGTTCAGCTTGTCAAACGCGGAAGATGGACTCCCCTCAACCCATAAGTCTTCACCCTTGTAAGCATTTTTGAAATTGAATAATTGCAAATAGTTAAAATCGACAAAAAGTAACCTTTCTACTTCATGACGGATAACCTGATCATTGACTTCTGAGCTTATAAGGCGTGTAAGTGGGCCTGCTGATTGCGTAGCTTGTACCTCCGGGAAATCTGAACGAATTGCCTTGGCCAAGGTGTAGGTTGTAGTATTCCAATATTGCGTTTGCTCTGCGGTATGATTCCTTTGCACGATCCGGTAGATGTTATCCGAATCGTGATGAAAGCTGTCAAAGCTCCGCTCGTAACTAATGAACGTATAAATTACTGTGGAGCACGTAATACCTAATATAAGACCTACGGTATTGATAATAGCATAGCTGAAGTTTGCTCTTAAACTGCGCCAGACGGAGATGATTTGGTTTTTTAACATGATTTAATTCTGTTCTTTTAAAATGGTGGTGGGGTTAACCTGAATTGTTTCAACCATCTTTGACATAATGCTTAGGGAGGCTATCAGGAACATCACCATCAATGGTGATAGTAGAACCAATTGATTAATACTGATTTCAATAAAATAGTGAGAGAGCCATGCCGAACCGTACCAGTAAACCAATGACGTAGCTAAAACATAACTCAATAAAATATATCGAATAAACCTGCCGGACAACAGTACAAACAAAGAGGACACCGAAGCTCCAAAGACTTTTCGAATACTAATTTCTTTTCTGCGTCTGTGGAGCACCATACCGGCATAACCTACTAGACAGAACACAACGATACCCAAAGAGATAAATCCAAATAGGGTGATTAGCTCACCCAGTTGACGATCCTGGTCGTACTGTTTAAAGTAGTAATCACCCAGCATCGTATAATCAAATAAATCATCATTGAAGGTGTCCTGATATATGCCACTCAAATTGTTTATTGCGCCTGCTAAATCATCAGAAGATAACTTTACGGTAATATAGTTTTTCCAACGCTTGAGCGGAACATAGATAGTCGGGTTAATCTTGTTTTTAAATGACGTATGATGGTAGTTCTTAATTACCCCAATGACTTTATAGCCTTCAGGCGCATTAGAACCATCCCAAAGCATATCAGCGCCCAGAGCGTCTTCCGGAGACTTGAAGCCCAGGTTATAAACCGCTGATTCATTGAGCAGCAAAGACTTACCATGCACCATATCTTCTTTTACAAACCCTCGCCCGGTTATTAATTCCAACCCGTAGGTCTCCAGAAAGGCTTCATCAGCTCTCATCACCCAATTTGAATTAATCTGATTGGGACTTGCACCCACTTTTCTTAGGCTGGTGTGGTTAGATGCCACTCGTTTCCCGGGAACATCTGAGGTTACGGAAACATGTAAAATATCAGACTCCTGATTAAGTCTGTTTTTAAAGGTCTCAAGTCGTTGGTTAAAGATTGAATCTTTGACTATGGGCGCATTGATGACCATCAATTGTGAAATATCATAGCCGATATCACGGTTTTGGATGTCCTTGAGATGAAAAAAAATAAAAGTCGCACCGGAGATAAGTGTGCAGGACAGTGTGAGTTGAAATATGAGCATGATATTGCGAAAACGACCAACTCCCTTTCCCTCATTCAAAGTTTTTCTCCTGAGCACAGCACCGGTATTTTGAAAACTAAAGACGAGCGTGGGGTAGAGTCCAGCGATTAGTGAGCCCACTAGTACAATGAACAAGCCTTGTTTGATCACCGTAGTTGTGTCTAGTGGAACCCAATCCAATTCCAGCATTGGATAAAGGACAGGGCCAAGACTCTGAAAAAAAGTGTAAGACAAACTAAAGGCTATGAAATTTAGGAAAAGCGACTCCACCACGAATTGCAGGAAAAATGTGCCTACCTCGGAGCCCATAGTCCTTCGAATACCCACTTCCTTGGCCCGGCTTAAAGCTTGTGAAGTATTTAGTTGTATCGAGTTTACCCAGGCCATCACCAGTACGGCCAAAGCAGCCACGGTGAGTATAAATAGTGTGTCAGGATCGACGTAACTACTGATCTTGGAAGGTTTTGTGATCGTATGAAGTCGATCCATACGATCAAACGTCATTTCTACTTCATACCCTTCCGAGCGCCAGATGTCCGCATGAGGCTCCATGGTTGTATTGAATTTATCTCTCAAATTTTCAGGGTCGATACCCGATTGAAATTTGAGGAAAAGGTACACATCGGACCACACCCAATTCGAATTCCCGTAATCACCAAAACGCTCGTAATTGAGCAACACCGCTGGCTGGAGCCAACTGTTCTCGGGTATGTGTATAACGCCTTTAATCAGATGTTCCTCGTTATACACTCCCTGCTTTAATACAATACTTTTACCTATCGGATCTTCCTGTCCAAAATATTTAGCAGCAGTTTGAGATGAAATAACTACGTCATTGAGCTGATCAAAAGCAGTATGTATGTCCCCCTTTAGCCATTGATAATCGAAAAAGGTAAAGAATGACCTGTCCGCAAAAAAGATGTTACCCTGAGGCAAACTGGTTCCGTTGAACTCTACGGCAGACCTGCCCACCCACTCTCTGACCCTGACCTGACTTTCAACTTCCGGTATGTTCCTTTCAAAAGCGGGACCGGCAGCATACCAGTTGGTCACCCCATCAATTTCAACTTCCCCGTTTTTGATCCAGGTCTGCCCTACCCGGTAGATCTGGTCATAATCGTCGTGAAATGTATCAAAGCTATAGTGGAAACGGGTATACTGAGTAATGAAAAAGTATGCGGTCATGCCCATAGCCAAACCAAGTATATTGATGCACGAAAAAACCCGCTTCCTCAATACATTCCGCCACGCTATTTTGAGATAACTCTTTAGCATGGCTCATTCTTGCCTCAGGCTATTCACTGGATTTTCTGTGGCTGATTTTAGGGTTTGACCAATAACCGTGGAAAACGCAATGCATAAGATCAAGGCGATGGGTGCAGTAAACAACCACCACTCCAATTCTATTTGACTGGCGTAGTTATCGAGCCATAAATTAATGAGATACAAGGCGATGGGCACGGCCAGAATACCGGCCAGCACCACCAGTTTAATAAAGTCTTGTGACAAAAGTCGGATTAGTCCAACCAGCGA
>JBCCIX010000223.1:0-7119 GCA_039028075.1 Bacteroidota bacterium
CTTATTTTGAAATTTTTCCTTCTGATAGCTTAATAAGATGCTTCTTCCTATTTTCCGGATCAGCATGACGCTGAAAAAAAAGATTGATTTCAACATATATCCGTCCGAAAATATGATTTGAAACTTTTGTCGTGTACCGTGGCCCGTCTTAAAAGTCATAAAGCGGACAGGCAATCTGTTTTTATACTTTAAGATAGACAAGCCGACTAGTTTTTGAAATGTACACCACTCTGCTCTTACAAACATTAATCAAATACGTGAGCGGTACCGCTAAAAACAGAGTGGTTTCCTAATTTCGCCATCTAAACCAATAACAACCGCCATGAAAAGATCGATTTTAATAGTATTGTCTCTAGTTGTTTATGCTCAAATGAATGCGCAAGGTTCGCTTACTTATCAAGAGCCTCCTGAGGAAATCAAGCAACTGGTAGACGCGCCACAAGCTCCATGGGTACGTATTGATAGCAAGGCTGAAAACATTGTTCTGCTGTATCGAAACGCGTATAAGACCATTTCCGAGCTTTCGGAAGAAGAATTAAGATTGGGTGGATTAAGAATCAACCCTAAAACCAATATAGGAAGCAGGACTACGTATTACAACAATATAGAAGTAAAAGATGCTTACGCTAAAGAAACCAGAACGATAAGTGGGCTACCAAATAGTCCTAGACTTGCTAATTTTCGATGGTCTCCTGACGAGAAGATGATGAGTTTTACACATGCTACCGCAAGTGGTGTAGAAGCCTGGGTTTTAGACGTTGTAAACGCCAGCGCCAGGAAAGTTACAGAAGCTAATTTGAATGCTAATATGGGAACACCTGTATCATGGTTTGCGGATAGCAAAGCACTGCTTGTTAAGATGCTTCCGCCAGATCGAAAGCCACTCATCAATACCGATGAAGCAGTTCCTGAAGGTCCTACAGTTTCAGTTAGTGCTGGTGCAAAGGCTCAGAACAGGACATATCAGGATCTTTTAAAGAACCCCAACGACGAGCAGAATTTTGAGCAGTTAGCGCTGTCACAAATTAAGAAAGTAGGCATCGATGGTACTATTCAGGATTGGCTACCAACAGCCATGTACACGGGGGTTTCGTTTAGTCCGAATGGTGACTATGTGATGGTCAGTAAGGTGAAAAGACCCTTTTCATACCTTGTCACGTACAGACGATTCCCAACGGAAGCTACGATTTACGATAAAGAAGGTAATAAAGTCAAAACTGTAATGCAAGTACCTTTAATGGAAGTAATGCCTAAGGGGTTCATGGCTACAAGGGAAGGTAGAAGGTCTATGCAGTGGCGCGCAGATCAACCTGCCACTCTCGTTTGGGCGGAAGCCCTGGATGGGGGAGACCCGGCAAACGAAGTTGATTATCGCGACGAAGTATTCCAGTTGAGCGCTCCTTTTGAAGGAGACGGAAAGCCAATGATGAAAACTGTTGGGCGGTTTTCAGGTGTACAATGGGGTACCGATAATGCAGCCGTTGCCTACGACTACTGGTGGAACACTAGAAATACAAAGATGTACCTATTCGATCCTTCGGATGCATCAAAAGAACCGAAGATTCTAGCTGATCGCAATTATCAAGACAGCTATAGTGACCCGGGTGATATAGTTACTATTAAAAACGAGTTTAACCGTCGTGTAATAGACGTGGTAGATGGTAGTCTTTTTATGATGGGAGATGGCTTTTCCGAAAAGGGACAGTTCCCGTTCGTTGATAAGTTGTCACTAAAAAACTTAAAAAAAGAGAGAATCTATGAGTCCAGCTATACCGATAAACTCGAGAATCTAAATTCGGCATTGGACATGAAAAAAGGTGAGATACTGGTGAGGATTGAATCTCAAGCAGAGTTTCCTAATTACTACAAGAGGAATATCTATAAGAAGAACAAGCTAACGCCAATGACTTTTTTTGAAAACCCATTTAAAAGCTTGCAGGGTATTGATAAGCAGGTAATCAACTATAAGCGCGATGATGGGCTTGACCTTGAAGGAACACTGTATCTGCCCTTAGGATACGATAAGACTAAGAAGGAAAAAAAGCCTATGATCTTATGGGCCTATCCCAGGGAGTATAAAGACAAACAAAGTGCTGGGCAAAGTACTACAAACCCAAATCGATTCATATATCCATACTATGGTTCACCAATCTATTGGGCTACCCGTGGTTATGTTATTTTGGATAATGCCGCCTTCCCCATCGTAGGAGAAGGCGATGAAGAACCAAACGATACGTTTAGAAAGCAATTAGTGGCGAATGCCAAGGCGGCGATTGATGCCGTTGACGAAATGGGGTATATTGATCGGAACAGAGTTGGAGTTGGAGGTCACTCTTACGGTGCCTTTATGGTAGCGAATTTGTTATCACATTCAGACCTTTTTGCCGCGGGTATAGCCAGAAGCGGAGCGTATAATCGTACGTTAACCCCTTTCGGATTCCAAAGCGAAGAACGATCGTATTGGGATTCTCCTGAAACTTATTATACTATGTCACCTTTTATGCATGCTGACAAAATGAAAACGCCGCTGCTATTAATACACGGAGAGGCAGACAATAACTCAGGAACGTATCCCATGCAAAGTGAACGTTACTTTAATGCGCTTAAAGGCCTAGGGGCAACAGCACGGCTCGTAATGCTTCCCAAGGAAAGTCATGGGTACCGGGCCAAAGAAAGTATTATGCACATGCTTTGGGAGCAAGACCAATGGTTAGAGACCTATGTAAAGAATAATGAAGTGATGGAAAATGAGGTTATTCAGGCCAAATAGCCTACTTAACTTTACGATATTTCTGGTTTTGGCTGTTCATGGGCACATTGATGTCCATGTGCAGCCCATGCCATTTTCAGAGTATTCAAGTCTGAGTTATTTGTCTACATCTGAAACAACACATTCCTGATCCACTTTCTCCCATTTTCCTTTTGCAATTAAAAGGTGTCAACACTAGATTTTCTTTTTTGGATAGTCGTAGAACAACAAATTTCCACTCTGAAACTCAACCTCATGCCAGTGGCTCAAATCGAATTCACAAGCAAACACTCCACAAGTAGGGATGTTCCAGATATCAGTATTTGCAAGACGATTTGCGAAATCGGTGAAGCCAGGGTTATGACCGAATAGCATAAGGCTGCGCGAACTGTCAGTTACATTTTTAATAATTTGAAGTAATTTTTGAGTTCCTGCATGGAATACGTTTCTGTCACCAATGATCTTGTCATTCGGATAACCAATTGCTCCTGCAATAATTTCACAGGTGGTCATTGCCCTCAATGCAGTGCTGGATATCATTAAATCCGGAAGAATGCCTTTTTCTTTTAACCTCCTACCCATTTCAGGCGCGTCCCTTTTCCCTCTTTTATTTAAAGGTCGGTCATGATCTGTAAGCTCTGGGTAATCCCAACTGGATTTGGCATGACGTACGAGGTACACCGTTTTCATACTTAAAATTACGAAAACATGACCTATTACTCCATATCGAGTCCTTGGTTAATGAATTCTATAGCTTGTCTGTTTTTCGTATGCAGTTTCTGATACTGTTCCATCAGATATTTATTTAACTCGATAGAATCCTGAAGTAAACCGGTTACTGCCCCTTTGCTTTTGGCTGTTTTTCGTGAAGCTTCGATATGGGTCATTTTTTTATCCGCTTCCTTTAAAACTTTACTGGAGGCATACAACTCCTTTTTATCCTCCAAGATGCTTTTAAAGTACTTGGTACTGAGATTAAAGAGATCATCAATACTGGTAGATAGGATCTCCGCTAAAGCGTACAATGTGTCAAAGTCAGGACGCGAAACATTATTCTCATAATTGGAGATTGTATTGCGTTTGATAGTGCCGTTTATCCTTTGATTGATCTCGTATGCAAGTTCTTCTTGGCTTAATCCCGTTTTTTTTCTTGATTCCTTCAGTCGTTTACCAAAATCCATAAAAGCACACACTTATAAGTCAATTATATTGACATTGTCTTAATACTTGACTTTATTTGTTTTGAATTTCTAAATGCAATGTTTCAATGCACTACCAGTGCACCGAAATAACGCATTAGCATGGAGTATTCAAAATTTTACTAACCTATTTTATGAGCATGAACGACACTAATTATCCCATTTTGGAGAAGCTTGAAACCTCGGAGTTTGATGAAAGAATAGAGTTTTTGTATCAATCAATCGCCGGAAACCAATTATGTTGGATGGCTTTTGAGCATCTGGAGGAAATTTTGACTGATAGGAAGATCAAGAAAGGTCTTTTTTTTAGTAAGGAAAAGAACACTATCGCGATTAGAAGTAAATCGCAACGTTTACTCGCCAGAATTTGGTTTGAATCTAAACCGGTAGAAAGTAGTAAGAGGTTATATCACTGGTCAGTCTAGGAGTTTTGGCATTACATCAAATTATAAAGCGATACATTGAAATTGATGCGCTTATAAAAAGCAGGCAAAGCGGCAACGCTGATCGCATGGCTCAAACACTAGGTATGTCTAAACGTCAGGTCTATAATTACCTGCATGCAATGAACAGAATCGGGCGTTTTGTGGAGTTCGATACGATGAATCAAACCTACCGATACACTGAAGAAATCACTTAACCCAACTTTTTGTATCGGATTCTTTTGGGACTTACATCGCCTAGCTTTTGTTTCCGGTATTCTTCATATTCACTAAAATTACCATCAAACCAGGTGACCTGCGAATCTCCCTCAAAAGCTAAAATATGCGTACACACCCGATCCAAAAACCATCTGTCGTGTGATATGATTACGGCGCAGCCACCAAAGTTCTCAAGCGCCTCTTCGAGTGCTCTTAAGGTATTTACATCCAGATCGTTAGTAGGCTCATCGAGCAATAGTAGGTTAGCACCTTGTTTCAAAGCTATAGCAAGATGTACACGATTTCGCATGCCGCCTGAAAGTTCCTTTACTTTTTTGTTTTGATCGGAACCTCCGAAGTTAAACTTGCTGACGTAAGCGCGGCTATTAAGCTGTTTTCCTCCTAATTCGATGAGCTCATTACCTCCTGTTATAGCTTCCCAGACCGTATCTTCAGGTTTAAGGTCGTCATGTTCTTGGTCAACATAGGCAATATCTACCGTAGATCCAACCTCGAAAGTTCCTGCATCAGGCTTTAACTGGCCTGTGATCATTTTGAAAAGAGTAGTTTTACCTGCGCCATTAGGACCTATAATTCCGACTATTCCTGCTTTGGGCAGTGAAAATTCCAGATTATCGTAAAGTAGTTTATCGTCAAATGCTTTAGCAACACCATGCGCTTCAATTACCTTGTCACCCAGTCGTTCTCCGGGAGGAATAAATAACTCGAGCTTATCTTCTCTTTCCTTTGTTTCCTGACTCAGTAGTTTATCATAAGCGCTGAGTCTTGCTTTCGCTTTAGCATGACGTCCTTTAGGTGTCATCCTGGCCCATTCTAGCTCTCTTGATAATGTTTTCTGTCGCTTAGATTCGGTTTTCTCTTCCTGAGCAAGACGTTTCTGTTTCTGATCCAGCCAAGATGAATAATTCCCTTTCCACGGGATGCCTTCGCCACGATCTAACTCGAGAATCCAGCCGGCAACGTTATCAAGGAAGTAGCGGTCATGGGTAACGGCGATCACTGTGCCAGCATATTGCTGTAAATGCTGCTCAAGCCAATGTACGGACTCCGCATCTAAATGGTTGGTGGGCTCATCTAATAGAAGTATATCCGGCTCTTGCAAGAGCAACCGGCATAAGGCCACTCTACGTTTCTCGCCGCCGGAAAGGTGATCTACTTTGGCATCCCCAGGTGGCGTACGTAGTGCATCCATAGCGCGCTCAAGTTTGTTGTCTAATTCCCAAGCGTTTAATTGATCTAACTTTTCCTGTACCTCTCCCTGCTGCTCGATAAGCTTTTCCATGGCATCCGGGTTTTCAAGGATGTCAGGTTCAGCAAATTTTAAATTAATTTCTTCAAAATGCCTTAACAAGGCCACCGTTTCGGCGGCACCTTCCTCTACGATCTCTCTGACCGTTTTGGTTTTTTCTAATTCCGGTTCCTGCTCAAGGAGTCCAACTGAATAATTGCCGTCAAATACAACTTCTCCTCTTATTTCTTTATCAAGACCTGCTATAATCCTTAGCAATGAAGATTTACCTGAGCCATTTAACCCGAGCACACCTATTTTGGCGCCATAAAAAAAAGATAGATGTATATCTTTTAGCACTTGTTTACTTGGCGGATAAACTTTGCTTACCCCGGCCATAGAGAAAATTACCTTTGCATCACTCATAGTATAAGATTAGTAATACTGAAAAAGCAAATTTATCTTTTCTCAGTGCATTCGGCTTTTAAAAAAATAAATATTATTTGGACCTTGGCTAAACTTTTCAGGATATGAGATCGTTTGCAAACGTAAATAGGAAGGAGCGCTCTAAACAGCTAAATAAAGAGCTTGAACGTTTGAATTCATGTTTTAAATTTTATTTTTGCACCAAAGTTGACAAGGTAAACATAGGAGGGAAATAACTATGTATTGGACATTAGAATTAGCATCATATCTGGAAGATGCGCCGTGGCCGGCAACAAAAGATGAACTGATCGACTATTCAATCCGAACCGGGGCTCCTCTCGAGGTCGTTGAGAATCTGCAAGAACTTGAAGATGACGGTCAACCTTACGAAAATATTGAGGAGATATGGCCAGATTATCCAACTAAAGAAGATTTTTTCTTTAACGAAGACGAGTATTAACCGCTTATTAACTACCCGTAGGCTTACGCAGCGGCTTTTCATGCATTTTTTAGGAGGGCTTCGGCCACCACAATATCCTCGGGTGTTGTGATTTTAATGTTGGCGTAACTTCCTTCGAAGAGAGAAATAACGTGGCCTGAGCGTTCGGCTACACTGGCATCGTCGGTAAGGTTAGATTCTTCCTTAATTTGATAAGCTTTCTTGATGAGCTCCAAATCAAAAGTTTGTGGCGTTTGAATGATCCGGTAATCAGATCGATCTACGGCCTTGGTGTTATCCTGGTCCGTTTTTCTCAGTGATTCTTTTAGCCGTACAGCTGCTACTGCACTACCATGAACAGCCGCAAGTCGATAGGATGCCCCGATGATATCTTTTCCCGTTAACGGCCTTACCCC
>JBCCIX010000224.1:0-7102 GCA_039028075.1 Bacteroidota bacterium
TCAATGTGGCGTTGTTACTGCCTTCGTAATTAATTTCATCAATTAGAGCGAATACTGAATAGGTGCCAGGTGCGGAAGGTACCAATGCTGAGCCATCGTAAGTAACCATCACATTCAAATTCGCGGGGTCGGTCGTTACCACCACGGGTTTAGGGTCACCGTCGAAATTTTGATTTAAGTTGCTAATACTTACCGAAGCGATGGCTTTGTTAATCGTTAAAGTACCGGACGCCATACCTGCGTAATTCGCATTGGTCAAAGTTGCCTCTACGGTATAATCGCCTGCGTCAATTGGTGCCGTAGGAGACCCATTGTAAGTAAAGCTAAGCGTTTCCAGATCGCTGGGTACCGTGGTAGCAGACACCGGTTTTGGATTTCCGTCAAAGGTCTGCACTAAATCGCTCAGGTTGATCGTGGCTGTAGCTTTGCTGACCGTCAATATACCGATTGCACTGCCTTCGTAATTCGGATTCACTAAAGTTGCCTCTACGGTATAATCACCTGCGTTAGTTGGGGCCGTTGGAGACCCATCGTAAGTAATGCTGAGCGTTTCCAGATCGCTGGGTACCGTGGTAGCAGACACCGGTTTTGGATTTCCGTCAAAGGTCTGCACTAAATCGCTCAGGTTGATCGTGGCTCTAGCTTTGCCGACCGTCAATATACCGATTGCACTGCCTTCGTAATTCGGATTCACTAAAGTTGCCTCTACGGTATAATCACCTGCGTTAGTTGGGGCTGTCGGAGAACCATCGTAAGTAAAGCTGAGCGTTCCGAGGCCGTTGGGTACCGTGGTAGCAGACACCGATTTAGGATTTCCGTCAAAAGTCTGCACTAAATCGTCTAAGTTAATGGTGGCCAGCGCCTTGTTGATGGTCAGTGTAAAAGCTTGAGTTCCTGATTGGGGTGGAGACCCCGTAGTTTCCTCGACCGTCAACTCTAAAGGAAAATCACCTGTTTCGGATGGAATACCTGAAATAGAAGCCGTCCCGTCCCCGTTATCCTGCAGTATAAGACCTGCAGGCAGCGATCCAGAACTTAAAAATATATTTCGGTCGTTGTCTTCAATATCGGAACTCGTTATCTCATAGAGATAGCCACTATTAAAAGTACCCTCTTCTACCGGACTAGAATCAAACAAAGGGGGGGTCTGCGCATAGAGTACCTCAGTAGACCCAAAACCAAAACAAAGAACAACCAGAAATGATAGAGTTCTAGCCATCACTACAAACAATCCTTATTAATAACGCCAACACCTTACATTCAAATTAAAGCCAATAGGTAATCAAAATGGCGCAATTTTATACAAACGACACCAAAGTTAAAAAGTAATATGCAATAAGAGCGGTTTAAACTTACATTTCTAAATAGCTCTTTTTACTTTGCGCTGCATTTAATTGAAAACAATGAATTATAGTGTAGTAAGCTTCTGGGTGGCTTTATTTATAATTTTTTACACGTATTTGGGTTATGGAATTATATTGTTCGCTTTAGTTAAACTAAAAAGGCTCTTACGGCCTGAGCAAAGAAAAAAATTTAATCTCGAAGAGCTTCCTCCCCTAACCCTCATAATCGCTTGTTACAACGAAGCACATTTACTGGATAACAAGGTAAAAAACACCTTAGAATTGCGCTATCCTGAGGAAAAGCTACGCCTTTTTTTTGTAACTGATGGTTCAGACGATAACTCAGTGGAAATACTAGAAAAATACCAAGGTATCCAAGTATTTCATACAGCGAAAAGAGCGGGGAAAATAGCGGCAGTCAATCGCGTAATGGACTTTGTAGAAACACCAATTGTCGCCTTTTGCGATGCTAACACCTATTTGAACAAAGAGGCCCTAGTTAACCTCGTCCGCCATTATAAAGATGAAAAAGTAGGAGCCGTAGCCGGAGAGAAAACAATCTATCAAGGAGACAAAGAGAATGCCGCTAGTTCAGGTGAAGGTGCCTATTGGAAATACGAATCAGCCCTAAAAAAATTAGATTCTGAATTGTGTACCGTAGTGGGCGCCGCAGGAGAGCTATTTTCCGTAAGGACAGCCTTATTTGAAAAAGTAGACCATTCGATTATCATTGAAGACTTTTATTTGTCGATGAGAATTGTTCAAAAGGGATATAGAACCGTTTATGAGCCTGAGGCTTTCGCGATGGAAACTGGTTCAGCCTCGGTTAAAGAGGAGGAAAAACGGAAAGTACGTATTGCAGCAGGAGGTATTCAATCAGTAGTCAAATTGGCTGGTATACTTAATCCTTTCAAATATGGCGTAATTACCTTTCAATATGTATCCCACCGCGTATTAAGATGGACCCTAACCCCTCTTTTACTTCCCGTTGTGCTTGTTTTAAACGCACTTTTATATGCCACTCACCTTATTTATGAAATACTATGGTATGCTCAAATTGGTTTTTATCTAATAGCTCTGACCGGCTATGTTTTACAAGGGCGAAAAGTTAAATTTAAGGTTATATTCATTCCCTATTATTTTGCATTTATGAACTGGGCGGTTTACAGAGGTTTTTTTAAATACATCGCAGGAAACCAATCAGCAGTTTGGGAGAAAGCCAAACGTGCCCCATCTGAAATTTGAATAAAAACACTTTCTTTACGTTCTTAAAATATGAAGCGACTCATCCCAATTCTACTATTTGCGCTATGTATTACGCAAGGGTGTAACCGCAATAAATACATTATTGTTAAGCACGTGAAACCTGTGAGCCATAAACGGCCCTACAACCGGAAAAAGGATAAAAGAAAAAAGCGAACCAAGTACGTTAAGATGAAGATCCTTAAAGAATCAAAAGAACTTAAAACGGTTAAAGTAAAGAAGCCTAAATCCAAGATAGCCAAAGACCAGATTCAAACAGAAGATATAAAGGAGGTAGTCAATGAGGCAGACAGCACAGGAATATTTTAATAAAGGCGTAAAACTTTGTCAGGAAAACAAATTCGAAGAGGCTATTACTATATTAAGTAAAGCCATAGATCAAGAAGTAAGCCACCTTGATGCTCGATATAACCGGGCTAAGGCCTATATTAAACTAGGAGAATTTAATGCGGCCATCAACGATTTCACCCAACTCATTAACCTACAGCCGAAAGTAGCTTTTTACTACAGTGAGCGAGGTGTTGCTTACCATTTGGCGACAGAAAGGACTAAAGCCTTAGCGGATCTGGACAAGGCCGTTGAACTTGAACCGGAAAAACCATTCCGCTACGCCAGTCGGGCATTTATAAAAGACCATTATGGTGATTTGCAGGGAGCACTGTCCGACTATGAAAAAGCAATAGCACTAGACCCCGGTGATGCCATTTCACATAACAATAAAGGGCTGGTTGAAGAAAAATTGGGTTATAAAGAACGTTCTAAAAAGAGTTTTAATAAAGCAGATCAGCTTGATCCTTTGTACAAGAAGGAAGAAACGGAAAAACAGGGAAAAGTGATCACACTTCCTAAATCGGAGTCTAGTATCAAAGAAGCCCCAGTTGAAGCTGTTGCCTCGAAAACCGGCACTTTCTTTGGTACCTTAAAGGACCTCTTTACATCTTCCGAGGAGCGAAAAGCATTTGTAACGTTCGTGAAACAACTTGGTAAAAAGAAGTAAGCCCCTAGTTTCTGTAGTTCTTCCGGTTCACAACGGTGAAAAAACGATTGCTAGAGCCATAGAATCCATTCGAAGACAAACTTATTCCCATTGGGAGTTAATTATTATTAATGACGGCTCCACAGATAATACGCTACCTATTGTGCAGCGTATGTCGGAAGCACGAATAAACCTATATTCTCTGGCACATTCGGGAATCGCAAAGTCGCTTAATTTTGGTATAAAGATGAGTGAGGGTGAATTAATCGCTCGGATGGATGCAGATGATGAATGTCATCCTGATCGTTTGAAGAGACAGGTGGAATACCTTGATAAAAACCCTGAAATAGGTGTAGTATCAAGCCGAGCAGAGTATATGGGTGAACCTGTGCAAGAAGGCTTTAAGCATCATGTCGATTGGACTAACGGTTTGCTTAGACATAACGACCTTTATCATGCACGTTTTCAGGACGCACCGTTTGCACATCCTAGTGTACTATTTAGGAAGTCGTTATATTTTCGCTACGGCGGTTACAATGAAGGAGAAATTCCTGAAGATTTTGAGCTTTGGCTCAGATGGTTTCAGTTAGGTGTGCAAATGGCTAAGTTACCTGAAGAGCTAATAACATGGTACGACCATTCCGACCGATCAAGTCGCAATGCTACTAATTATTCCAAAAAACGTTTTGATCAGGTAAAAGCTCGCTACTTTCATCTCTGGTATGTAGAGCAAAAAATAAACAGACCTTTGTGGGTATTCGGGGCGGGTCGTTCAGTCAAAAATCGAATAAAACCACTAATCAAGCTAGGATTTTCGATCGAGAAGTTCATTGATGTTAAGCAAAGTACAGATCCAAAACGTATACACTACCACGCCCTTCCCAGTCCTGTGCAAGATGGGCCACTGATCCTCTCCTGTGTTAGCAATCGAAAGGGCAAAATGGATATTAAAGAATTTTTAATTACCCGCGGTTACAGAGAGGGTCAGGATTTCGTCATGTTGGCGTAGTTACCTCAAACCGTCGAGCAGCAGGTCAGTATTCCGTTTCATGTAAATCTTAATAGGCGAGATCCTATTCAAATGTGATGTGATGATCGTCCCGTACATAACGGACTGAAATAAATTTGCAATTTCTTTGGTATCCGAACGTTTAGTGATTTCACTATTAAAAATAGCCTCTAGAACAAAGTTTTCAATCAACTGATGTAACGATCGAATCTCTACTCCGTGGAGCTCTCCTGCTTCATATAACTGCTGTCGCTCAGCTGCTTTTAGGGCCACAGGTCCCGGTGGCCGCTTTAGACTAGTAAGGTAACTGATCAATCCAAGGATTACTCCCGGGTGATTTGTAAAAGACTCACACAGCTTCTCCTGCAGGTAGTGTAATCCACGCAGACCTACTTTACCATCTTTGGAAAGTTCAACGGCTCTGTGCAGTAACCAAACTCTGAGGTAGTACAGAAGAATATCGTGCTTTTGGGGAAAATATTTGAAGAGCGTCACTTTAGACAACTTCACACGCTCACATATGGCGTCAACATACAGCTCCTCGAATGAACCTTTGCCCACCAGAGCTATCGAAGCTTCCAGGATCTGAAGCTTTAATCTTGCGGACTTTTGTTGACGAAGTGTGACCAAAAGAGGTTAAGTTTACTCAGGTAAATTTACTATTTATACGAATGGTAAACAACGTTTTGAGCACATGAACTAAATTGAATTTTCAAAATATAAGAATGAAAAAAGTTCCTCTACTCCTCAGCGCATTAATCCTATTTTCCTGTGTGGCCACCCAAGAAAAAGACATTCACCCGGAAGTCGGGCTAATCGAGGAAAGTGCCATGGTTGTAAGCGCTCATCCTTTAGCCTCTGGAGTGGGAGCAGACATTATGAAGCAAGGAGGAAACGCGATTGATGCGGCTATTGCTACACACTTCGCTTTGGCCGTGGTGCATCCCTCCGCTGGTAACCTGGGAGGTGGTGGATTCATGGTAATCCGTGCTAATAATTCAGAATATAATACTCTGGATTTCAGAGAAAAAGCACCTCATGCCTCAAGTGAAACTATGTACCTTGACTCGGCCGGGAATGTAATTAAAAATCTTAGTACAAGAGGACATCTCGCGGCAGGTGTACCCGGGTCAGTAGCTGGAATGGTAGAAGCTCATATAAAGTATGGAACACTACCCTGGCCGGTTCTGTTACAACCCGCCATTGATCTGGCGTTGAATGGTTTTATACTTACCGAAAAGGAAGCCAACGGCTTGAATCGGAATCAGGAGCCTTTTATTTCTTACAATACACAAACCCCAGAATTCCTGATCAATGACTGGAAGGCAGAAGATTCCATCTTTTTGACCGATCTCGGACACACCCTGGAAAGAATCAGAGATCTCGGCAGGTCCGGATTTTACGAAGGTAAGACCGCTCGATTGATCGTGGAAGAGATGCAACGGGGTGGTGGTCTCATTTCTTTTGATGATCTACAAGATTACGAAGCGGTGTGGCGTGTACCGATCATCGGGAAATACAAAAACTTTAAGATGATATCTATGGCTCCTCCTTCCAGTGGGGGCATCGCTCTCATGCAACTATTGAAGTCCGTAGAGGGTCATACCATTGGCCCACATAACTCGGCCCAGACGATACATTTGATGACGGAAGCTGAGCGCCGGGTATACGCCGACCGTGCCACCCATCTTGGAGATGCAGATTACTACAATGTGCCGGTGCAGGAATTGTTAGATTCCGTCTACATTGCCAGCAGAATGCAGAATTTTTCCACGGATCAAGCAACTAACAGCGACTCCATTGCCGCCGGCGTTTTCGATATACCCGAATCGGAACAGACTACGCACTTCTCTATTGTCGACCCCTTCGGAAATGCCGTTGCGGTAACCACTACGCTTAACGGCGGCTATGGCTCGAAAGTAGTTGTAGCAGGGGCAGGTTTTCTGCTAAACAATGAAATGGATGATTTCAGTATTAAGCCCGGTGTTCCTAACTACTACGGACTGATAGGGGGCAAAGCCAATGCTATTGAGCCCGGTAAGCGCATGTTAAGCTCCATGACACCTACTATCGTTGAAAAAGACAATCAACTGTTCATGGTAGTGGGCACTCCCGGAGGTAGCACGATCATTACCTCCGTATTTCAAACTATTCTCAATGTGATAGAGCATGGTATGCCTATGCAGGAAGCCGTTAATGCAGGGCGCGTACACCACCAGTGGAAGCCAGATCGGATCGCATTTGAGGACGGTGCTATTTCAGTTGAGGACAGTACCACTCTTGTTGACATGGGGCATACCCTAGGTAGGCGTGGTACTATCGGTCGTGTGGATGCTATATTAGTGCTCACTGACGGTAAACTTGAAGGTGGAGCTGATCCAAGAGGAGATGATACTGCCAAAGGTTTTTAGCTTTTGTCTTTGAAAACAACGTCTGTTTCAAGACTTCGAGATTCCGGCTCAAGGCCGGAAATTAGCCATTACCTACCAGCCTTCTTGGTAGCGTCCCAGA
>JBCCIX010000225.1:0-7078 GCA_039028075.1 Bacteroidota bacterium
TCATAACCGCCAGACCGGCCGGCAAACCAAAACACTTTTGAACTGAGGCATACCACACGTCGGCATTGGTAAAGTATAGTTTAACTCCAGCCATAGACGACGTAGCATCCACGGCAATGAGCGGATCAGGGTACATATCATTAATCTTTCCGATAGTTGAATGATGTACCTGTGTACCGTTGGAGGTTTCGTTTTGCGTCAGGCAAATTACATCTGTGGCTGAAGGTATTTCCAGTTCTCTAGGATTCAATAGATCGTCCATGTTGAAAGGTCGCTCTACCGCATTGGTGGTGATCTTTTTGGTGTATTTGAACCACTTTTCTCCAAAAGCACCATTGAAGAAATGCATACTTTCATTTTTGACGAGAGATTGCGCGATGATCTCCCAACATTCTGTGGCCGCTGAGGCGAAAAATACTGAATAATCCTCCGGAATACTTAGCTTGGTTTTTAATTCCCGAACCGTATCTTTTGCAAGCTCCATGAATTCATCACTGCGATGATTTATACTCAGGATTCCCTCGTTATAGGCATCCTGAACGTATTCCGGAATCCGCTCCTCCACGCGGGAAGGGCCGGGATAGAAGCTAATCATTAGCCTTGTTGATGAAATAGGTGATTCCGAGCAGATACCCTTCCAAACCCAGACCGGTGATCATGCCCACACAGTTACCGGAGATGATGCTTTTGTGGCGGAACTCTTCTCTTCCGTAGATATTCGAAATATGTACCTCCAATACCGGAGTTTCTATGGCCGCAATAGCATCTGATAAAGCCACAGAGGTGTGAGTATACGCCGCTGCGTTAAGAATGATACCATCATACGAGAACCCTACTTCCTGAAGTTTATCTACCAATTCGCCCTCAACATTGGATTGATAGTACTCAATGTCAACCTGAGAAAAAGTCGATTTTAGTGTTTCAAAGAAAGTCTTAAAATCCTGGTTCCCATACACCTCGGGTTCGCGTTTTCCGAGGAGGTTAAGATTTGGACCGTTAATTATGATGATCTTCATAAATTATTCGCACTTTTATTACCGGTGAATTGGGACCAGTATATCAAGCAGTTCAAGAACTATCTGAGGTTGGAAAGATCGCTGTCAGAAAACTCAGTGGACGCTTACATTCACGATGTGGTAAAGCTAAAACAGTTTGTGGAATTGTCCAATCTGGCTATTTCTCCCTTACAAATTGAATCGGTTCATCTTCACGATTTCCTGGAATATATCAATGAATTAGGTATGACTGCCCACTCCCAGGCGCGGATCATCAGTGGGCTCAAAGCCTTCTATAAATACCTGATCTATGATGAGCTGCTAGACAAGGATCCTACCCATCTGATCGAAGGGCCAAAACTGGGACGTAAACTGCCCGACACGCTGAGTTACGAAGAAATTGTAAAGCTACTGGAAGGTGTAGATCACTCTACTCCGGAAGGCCAACGAAACCGTGCGATACTAGAAGTACTATACAGCAGTGGTCTTCGAGTTAGCGAACTAGTAAATCTCAGGTTGTCCAATATTTATGAAGACATTGGTTTCATAAGGGTTATTGGAAAAGGTGATAAGGAGCGGCTGGTACCCATTGGAAAAGACGCATTGAAATATATCAAGATCTATCGTGAGGAAGTACGCGTACATCTCAACATTCAAGAAGGACATGGTCACTTTGTATTCCTCAATCGTAGAGGAAAACAGCTCACCCGTGTGATGATCTTCACCATTGTCAAAGAGCTTGCCAAAAAGGTAGGTTTGAATAAATCGATCAGTCCACATACGTTCAGGCATTCTTTTGCTACTCACTTGATTGAGGGCGGAGCAGATTTGAGGGCCGTTCAGGAAATGTTAGGACATGAATCGATCACTACTACGGAAATCTATACCCATCTCGACCGTGATTATCTGCGTCAGGTGATCCAGGAGTTTCACCCGAGGAGTTAATAAAAACAAGGAGATGATCTTACCACATTATGGGATAGGTTTTTTAGGAATTACAGGTTAGGTGTTACCTTCATCGGGGCAAAGATGTTTACACTAGGTTCCGAGATGACTACGAAATAATAGAGGTTAAATCACTTAACCTAAATACCTTTGTATAAAATTGCCTGACTTTGTATAAAGCCCTAATTCGTCCTGTTCTCTTTCTGTTTGACCCCGAAAAAGTCCACCATTTTACCTTTGGCTTGATTAGCTTCCTTAGTAAGATCCCCGGAGTAATGTCCATTTGGCGGGGTTTATACGGTTATTCTACTAAAAAACTCGAGCGCGAATTTTTCGGCATTAAATTCAAGAATCCAATAGGGCTTGCTGCTGGATTTGATAAAGATGCAAAGCTTATCGACCAATTCAGCGCTTTCGGATTCGGTTTCATAGAAATCGGTACGATCACGCCCAAAGGTCAGCCGGGTAATGAAAAACCCCGATTATTTCGACTTCCCGAGGATAAGGCCATCATCAATCGTATGGGGTTTAACAACGCCGGAACGGCTGCGGCGATCGAACGATTAAAACGGCGGAAATCAAACATTGTTGTAGGAGGCAACATTGGGAAAAATAAGTTGACATCCAATGACCAAGCCCTTGATGATTACATAGCCACGTTTGAAGGTCTATTTCCGTATGTAGACTACTTTGTGGTAAATGTTAGCTCGCCAAACACGCCTAACCTTCGAGAGCTTCAAGATAAGGAGCCATTAAAAAAGCTTCTCTCTGCGCTGCAAAAATTGAATGGTCAAAAACCGCAACGCAAGCCTTTACTTTTAAAAATAGCGCCAGATTTAAGTGAAGATCAGCTTGCAGATATTGTAGCCATCTCGAGAGAAGTTAATTTGGACGGTTTAATTGCCACCAACACTACCATTTCAAGAGAGGGACTAACTACTGCGCAAAGTGTTGTTGATGAAATAGGTTTGGGAGGGCTCAGTGGTCAACCTTTAGCGCGACGCTCCACGGAGGTAATTTCATATTTGAGGGAAAAGCTAGGTTCTGATTTTCCGATCATTGGTGTTGGCGGTATTATGACGGAACACGATGTCATTGATAAAATTCGCGCTGGTGCTTCGCTTATTCAAATTTATACAGGCTTTGTGTACGAAGGACCTGCGATAGTGAAACGGCTAAATAAGGCCATAGAAGCCCTTTAAAAAGGTAGAAAATTCACTAAATTCGTTCATTGGATAAGAACATTTAAAGTTCATATATTTTTTAATCTGACAGAGCGTTATTTTTTTACTTGCTCTCACAACCGCGAAATGGCCAAAAACACATATAAGTCAAACACATTTAAACGATCAAAGAAGAAGAGTAGTGACAAGAAACCCGGTATAGAATTTAAGTTTTTGAAAGACAAGCGATTTCAACTAACCGTTGGTTTTTTTCTGCTGCTGAGCGCTCTTTTCTTATTTGTATCTTTTCTTTCCTACTTATTCACAGGTAAGGCCGATCAAAGTGTGGTGGGTGCGGTAAGCGATACCGGGTTGATCGAGTCGGGTAAGGAAGCTGAAAACTGGTTGGGTTTGTACGGTGCCATCATATCCCATAAGTTCATTTTCGCCTGGTTCGGCTTGGCTTCTTTTTTAGTTCCGCCCTGGCTTTTTGTCCTTGGTTACAGGATTGTATTTAAGCGTACGCTGGTTTCGCTTTTCTCGGCTACTGTTTTTACCTTCTTTTCCACATGCTGGATTAGTATTCTCTTTGGTTATATGGTCTACAACAGTGAGGGAGTTTCCGAATGGGGGTTTTTGGGTGGAGCTGTTGGCTATGAAATTGCCTTAGTGCTCGAAGGCCTGATTGGATGGGGAACTTTACTCCTATTGATCTTTTCGTTTTTGGTCTTTGTCATTTACTTCTTTAACGTAACTTCATTACTGGGTTTCAAAGGAGTGTTGAAAGAGGGTGTTGAGGATATCGAAAAAAATATTGAAACCGCGGTACAGGATATCAAGAAGCTGGAAGAAGAAGTGGTTGAAGAAGATTTGATTGACGAGGATTCTTCGTATCCGGATGAAGCGGATCAGTGGGTTCTTAAGAATAAGAGTGAGCTTCTTTTTGATCAGCAAGTAGGTCTTAAAAAGCCTAAGCTGAAACAAGAATCGGCAGATTTGGAACTGGAGGTATCGCTTCCTGAAACGAAAGACACCGCTCAGAAGCTAAGCCTGCAAAAGGAAGAACCGAAGTTTTTGGTGGAATCAGAAAAGAAAGAAGAGCAAAAGGCGGTCTCACAGGAGCATTATGATCCTACCCTTGATTTGGGTTCCTACAAATATCCAATCCTGGATCTTTTGAACGAATACAATGATGCAAAAGTCCAGGTAACCAAAGAAGAGTTAGAGCAAAATAAAGATAAGATTATAGAAACGCTGGTCAATTTTAAGATTGGTATTACCAGCATTAAAGCTACTATTGGTCCAACGGTCACGCTGTACGAGATTGTACCGGATGCGGGTATAAAGATCTCGAAAATTAAAAACCTTGAAGATGACATTGCATTGAGCCTAGCCGCTTTGGGCATAAGAATTATAGCGCCGATTCCTGGTAAAGGTACCATTGGAATAGAAGTGCCCAACAAGAATCGGGAAATGGTGAGCATACGCTCAGTATTGTCTACAGAAAAGTTCATGAAAAGCGATAAGGAGCTACCCGTGGCTTTGGGGAAGACCATCTCTAATGAAGTACATGTAATTGACCTGGCCAAAATGCCGCATTTACTGATGGCAGGAGCTACCGGTCAGGGGAAATCTGTGGGACTGAACGTGTTACTTACTTCATTGCTGTATAAGCGCCACCCTTCGCAACTTAAGTTTGTGCTGGTTGATCCAAAAAAGGTAGAGCTGACTCTTTTCAATAAAATTGAGCGTCACTTTTTGGCTAAACTACCTGATAGCGAGGAGGCGATTATTACTGATACCAAGAAGGTAGTCAATACGCTAAATTCCTTGTGTATCGAGATGGATAACCGCTATGATCTGCTTAAAGATGCCGGGGCCAGAAACCTTAAAGAGTACAATGCAAAGTTTGTCTCCAGAAATCTGAATCCTGAAAAAGGACATCGGTTCTTACCGTATATTGTCTTGGTGATAGACGAATTGGCTGACTTGATGATGACTGCTGGTAAGGAGGTGGAAACACCCATTGCAAGGCTCGCCCAACTGGCTCGCGCCATCGGTATTCATCTGGTGGTCGCCACCCAGCGACCTTCCGTCAACGTGATTACCGGTGTAATTAAAGCGAATTTCCCGGCCCGCTTATCGTTTAGAGTGACCTCTAAAATTGATTCACGCACTATTCTGGATGCTGGTGGGGCCGATCAACTTATTGGTATGGGAGACATGTTATTCTCACAAGGCTCCGATGTTATTCGCCTGCAATGTGCTTTTGTAGACACTCCGGAAGTTGATAAAATATGTGATTTTGTGGGCTCACAACGAGGCTATGAAACAGCTTACATACTGCCTGAATACCTGGGTGAAGATGACGTTTCCGGAGCGGGTGATGTTGATCTCTCGGATAGAGACACTCTTTTTGAAGATGCTGCGCGACTTATTGTAATGCACCAACAAGGAAGTACATCTTTGATCCAAAGAAAATTGAAGCTCGGATATAATCGGGCTGGCAGGCTTATTGATCAGTTAGAAGCCGCAGGAATCGTAGGAGCCTTTGAGGGTAGTAAGGCGCGCGAGGTTCTGATACCAGATGAGTATAGTTTGGAACAATTATTGAACGATTTAGACTAACTTTGCAAAATCATAAAAAAGAGATCAGAAAAATCGAGATCGAGTTCATGATTAAATCAATTGGAAAATATAGCTAGATGAAAAAATATGCAATCTTGGTAGTGTTGGTATGTTTGAGTGCGACCAGCTTATTTGGACAGTATGATCCTCAGGCAAGAACTATTTTGGACAATATGAGTGATAAAGTTCGCTCTATAAAAGCCTACAGCGCAGACATAAGCAATACGCTAGTCAACGAAGTTGATGGCATCAACGATAAATTTGAAGGTAAAATTGTAGTACAGTCAGACAAGTATAAGCTAGAGCTTGAAGAACAGGTAGTTATTAACAACGGAACTACAGTTTGGACCTATTTACCTGATGTCAACGAAGTGAACATCGACAACTATGACCCTGATGAGGACGAAATAACGCCTTCCAAGATCTATGATGCATACAAAGAGGGATACAAGTATATTCTACTGGGAGAAGAAACAAAAGATGGTAACTTATGCAGTGTCATTGACTTGGTGCCGAATGACAAAGAGGCGCAGTTCTTTAAAATTAAATTGTTTATTGGGAAGAAAGACAATCTTCTGAAGGGATGGACTATGTTCGAAAAGTCAGGGAATCAATACCTGTATGAGATCAAAAACTTTAATTCTTCCATTACAGTAAAAAACAGCGATTTCGAATTTGATCCTACTAAATATCCGGGAGTAGATATCATCGATTTGCGATGATATGTGATAGGAAACTAAAAGCTGGCGCTAATGCTTCAGACAAACCGGCGTTAAAATAATGCCTAAGTTAAACATCTTTTTTGTGCACGTTTTGTTCCGGTTAATTTGTGATGATTTACGGGTTGGAACATACATGATGCTAGGTTTCAATAGCTTTCACCTAATAATAAAAGCACCGTTGAAAATATGCTGTAAGCAGCCATTAACAACCTATATCAGCTCCTGACTCAAATAGTTCTACAGCCTTTTTGATAAATACATTAATTCGGTGAGTCTGATCATTTTTTCTAAATCGGATGCATCCTTTTCCAAGATCAAGTCCCTTAAGCATTGAGCCCGATGGATCTATTTTTTTGGTGTCCCCCACGTAAAGGCTGACATAATTTTTTTGAGCATTTAAATGGAAAATGCTTTGATCTCCATAGCGGTAGGCCAGCATTTTATATTCAATGGATTCTGTAAGACCATACTCCAGCAAGGTCTCTCTCAACTTCATTACAACTTCTTTTCGCCAGTCGGGAGCTAAGGTTTCAATATATTCTAAAGGTGCTGATACATCATATTGCATAGTGTAAATTTAGTTTAAAAACCGCCCTAAATCAAAAAAGGAGATGACTAGAAGCCA
>JBCCIX010000226.1:0-7051 GCA_039028075.1 Bacteroidota bacterium
CTCTGTAGGAAAAGGCATGATTTCAACCGTTTCCAAAAAGGTAGTATCAGATACTAATTCAATAATTATGGTCAAATTGTCTTTATCAGCGTCGGGAACCTGAAAGTACTGCCTCTCGTAGCCTACAGCGCTTACCACCATCTCATCACCCGGAAGCACCGGCAAGCTAAAATAACCAACCCGGTTCGTCGTTGTACCCCTGCCGGCCTTTGGAACATAAATATGAACACCGGGTATCCCGGACGTACTATCCGCACCGAGGATGATGCCCGACAATTGGATTACTTTTTTCTGGCCCTGGCCGTACACCGAATAGGATACACCGCTACAAAGCAGTAGACATAGTATGAACGTAGATATGAGTTTGAAACGCGTAATCAATGGCCTCTTCTTCGAGTATCGAAATTATCAATAGAACGGCAATAATCCTTACAATGTTCTTCATTTCTCATAAATTTGAAATACGCATGAGACTAAAAAATTTCAGTCTGTCTATAGGTTCGCAAATTTTCAAAGCATGCTCAGATGAATCTAGACTTAGAATTCTTAGCTTGATTTTACAAAATAGAGAAATGTGTATTTCTGATCTTGAGCAAATACTAGACTTCACCCAAACCAAAACCTCTAGACACCTGATTTATCTGAAAAACTCCGGTATCCTAGGCACCAGAAAAATGGACCAATGGGTTTTTTATTCACTCAAAGAAGAGGTATTGGAAATAATAGGTCAGATCTTTCAATTTCTGTCGAAAGACCAGACCCTAAAAGAGGACACAGAAACGTTCAGGACCATGCACTCCAATCGTGAACTGGCGTTAAATAAATTTGAAAGTAAGAACTGGCAAGCGTAAATGAGAAAGTATAGCACCGTTTTTTTTGATCTGGATCATACACTGTGGGATTATGATAAGAACTCGCGTGAAACACTTACTGAGCTGTACCATGATTATGGTTTTAATGATCGCAAAAATGTATCGCTGGAAGATTTTTTAGCCTCATTTCATAAGGTGAATCAAAAGCTGTGGGCCAATTATAATAAGGGGCACATCAACCGAGAAGATATTAGAAATCAGCGTTTCAAAAAAATATTCAAGACATTCAGTATTCGGCATGATCCTCTTGCGCTGGAAATGTCGGACGAGTACATAAAAAGATGTCCTACCAAGACCAACCTTATGCCGCACGCCCTAACTATACTGGACTATCTCAGCCCAAGCTATACACTTTGCTTACTTACCAATGGGTTCAACGACGTGCAAAGCACCAAGTTGACCTCATCAGGCCTTGAGGTTTACTTTGCGTACGTAATCACTTCTGAATCATCAGGACATCGCAAACCCTCTAAGGAAATTTTTCAATACAGCTTGTCGGTAGCTGGAGCAACCCCGGAAAATTCGATTATGATTGGCGATAATCTCAATGCCGATATTTACGGTGCTAGGCAAGCTGAGATGGATCAGGTCTATTTTAACCCTTTGAAAATTGCCCATAACCAGTCCGTCACCCACGAAATTGATTGCCTGAGCCAACTTTCACAGATACTTTGATCCGGTTTTCGGTAGTTAGGTGCTATTGCCTAAATTTGCAGACCGAAAACGATTTAGAACCTAAATTTAACCGAAAATGCCCAAGGGAGTATATCAAATTCCGCTGCCGGAAAACGAGCCCATTCTTAACTACACTTCGGGTACGCCTGAAAAGATCGCTATAAAAAAAGAACTCGACTCGGCCAGAAATGAGGTTATCGATATCCCTATGTACATTGGAGCTGAAGAAATATTAACCGGCCATAAAATTCCCTTGTCACCGCCACACGACCATCAGCATATTTTAGGTTACTTCCATGAGGGCGATGCGTCACATGTTGAACAGGCGATCAACGCCGCTCTGGGTGCCAAACCAGCCTGGGCCAATTTATCGTGGGAACACAGAGCTAGCATTTTTCTAAAAGCCGCGGACTTGGTAGCCGGTCCGTATAGGGCCAAAATAAATGCCGCTACCATGCTTGGACAGTCTAAAAGTGTTTTCCAAGCGGAGATCGATTCTGCTTGCGAGTTTATTGACTTTCTAAGGTTTAATGCAGCTTTTATGCAGCAGATCTATGAAGATCAGCCAGAGTCAGCGCCAGGAATTTGGAATCGGCTGGAATACCGTCCGCTTGAAGGCTTTGTATTCGCCATTACCCCATTTAATTTCACCGCTATTGCCGGAAACCTACCTGCTTCAGCCGCTATGATGGGTAATACGGTGGTCTGGAAGCCCGCCTACACTCAGATATACTCCGCTAATGTGATCATGAAAGTGTTCAAAGAGGCCGGGTTACCGGATGGCGTTATTAACCTTATTTACGCCGACGGGCCCGTGGCAGGTGAGGTTGTTTTCAAACATCCTGAATTCGCCGGATTGCACTTTACCGGTAGTACGGCCGTATTCAAACATTTATGGAAAACTATTGGCGAAAATATTACTACGTATAAAAGCTATCCCAGAATAGTGGGCGAAACCGGAGGAAAGGACTTTATCATCGCACATAAATCGGCTAACGCCAAAGAAGTGGCAACGGGAATAACCAGAGGCGCTTTTGAATATCAAGGTCAAAAATGCTCTGCTGCTTCTAGGGTGTATATTCCTGCTAACCTTTGGAACGACGTTCAAAAGTTCCTGATTGAGGATATCAAAAGTATCAAAATGGGTGGTACCGAAGACTTCAGTAACTTCTTCAACGCCGTTATCGACGAGCGCTCCTTTGATAAGATCTCAGGCTACATTGAAAAAGCTAAGTCAGACGGAATGAATGAGATCATCGCCGGTGGAGGCTATGACAAGACCAAAGGCTATTTCGTTGAACCGACCGTAATTCTTACCAAAGACCCGATGTCATTAACTATGCGGGAAGAAATTTTCGGACCCGTAGTTACGATTTATGTGTACCAGCCGGAACGCTTTGAGGAGACGTTGGAGCTAGTGGACTCCACGTCAGAATATGCGCTCACCGGCTCCGTTTTCTCGAAAGACCGATATGCCATAGAGTTGGCCATGAAGAAATTAGAGCATGCCGCCGGTAATTTTTATATCAATGATAAACCTACCGGAGCAGTAGTCGGTCAGCAGCCGTTCGGAGGGGCGAGAGGTTCCGGCACAAATGATAAAGCAGGTTCAATGCTTAACTTATTACGATGGATATCGCCTAGAACCATTAAGGAGACATTTGTTTCCCCTGTGGATTACAGGTATCCTTTCATGAATGAACAATAAAATGTAAAGTAAAGCAGCTGGCTGCATCCATAGCGCACAGTTGTCCGAATAGTTAGTTATGGCTTTCAATATTAAAAAACTCAAGAACTACCGAAAACCAGCATCCTACCGTCCTGATGATTTAGTGGACATTATGCTTCCTTCGGAACTAGCCGTACAAAAGGCTAAAGCCGGTAAGTTTCTGGTTTTCGTTGTCGATGATGATCCTTTCCTTTTACAGGCAATCAACACCCAGCTTTCTGAAATCTCTTTGACAGAAAACTCAAAGCCATTAAAGATAGTCGTTAAGAATTACGCCACGGGCAGGAGTTTCTTTAAGGATGTGCATCTACAGCCTGATCTGGTAATTTTAACCGCTCAGGTCAATCTTGGCATCAAAAATATGTTGAGTGTAGATGAAATTATCGCGAAACTGACGCAAATCCGGAGATATCAACCTATACTGCTACTTGGAGATTTCAAAACCAACAAGGTAAATATCTGTGTGGAACCTCGACTAAAAGGCCAAATTATGGAACCCTCTGGGGCCCGAAATGAGCTAAAAGAAATTTTGCAATCACTGCTAGTGGTCTAAGACAATACATCAAAGCGATATGGGGCTATGCTTTCATGACGAGCCGATTATAGACCATTAGCATGCCACACTCATGCTATAACTTTCACTACCATGACTATTAAAAATTGCCTTGATTTCTTAAGTATACTTAAAGAAAACAATAATCGCGAGTGGTTTAACGAACATAAAGGCATCTATCTGGAGGCGCATGGGAACTTGATCGAGTTTGCGGATGAGCTTCTAAGCCTGCTTCATTTGCACGATCAAATAGAAACTCCTACTGGAAAGAAAAGCCTTTTTAGAATTTACCGCGACGTGCGGTTTTCAAAGGATAAAACACCGTATCAAACTCACTTTTCAGGTGGATTCAGACGGGCCACACGGCATTTGCGAGGTGGCTACTATTTCAGAATTCAGCCGGGTGGGAATTCACTAATTGCGGGAGGTTTCTGGGGACCTACCACTGAAGATATGAAACACATTCGATTACAAATTCAAGCAGACGATCAACCTTTGAGGCACATACTACAGGATCAATCATTCCAACAGTATTTCGGAGGCTTGGAGGGGGAGCAGCTAAAAACCGCACCTAAAGGATTCCCAAAAGACGATCCTGCGATTGACTTATTACGTTACAAGCAGTTAATCCTTACTCATTCCTTTTCAGATGAAGAAGTTAAGGATAAGAACTTTGCTCTCGCGGTCGATAAAGGCTTCAGAAATATGAGACCTTTTCTTGATTATATGAGCGATATTCTCACCACAGACTTAAACGGTACTCCCATACCTTAAAAAGGTATATGGGTAAAACTACTTAGATGGGGACCTAATTAATTACGCTAATTGACCGATTGATTAGGCCCTGATTTGCGGCTTACTTTGTGGTATACAAATAAAAGATCATGATAGTAGCAGTAACACATCCTTTTGATAAGCAAAGTAAGTCTAGAACATCTCTTCATTTAGCACAGAAAATGGCCCATGATGGTCACCGAGTGCTGCTGATAGATTTGACATGCAATTCCTTCCTAACCCGGGAGCTTGGGTTTCAGCATCTCACCAGGTCCATGTTAGATGTAATGGATGGTAGTATTGCACTCGACGATATTATCATAGGTCGTGAGAATTACGCCTTTGCCCCCGCTGGCTTTACGTTAAAACTTATCGATATTTCTCTGGGCTGGTCGAGTGATAGAAACCTACGCCTAAAAGCAGCGCTAAACGATTTGGAAACCGAGTTCGATGCTATCATTATAGACTGTGATTCTTCTTTTTCGTTTTTAACAATAAATGCGTTGACCGCCTGCGATATCGCTGTTTTACCTGCCTTCTCCGAGCAGAATCTAAATAATGCCGCAACCGCGATACACTTGCTAGGGTGTGAGGAAATAATGGAACAGAAAGCACATCGAATCGATAATACTACAGATGTATTTTCTCAACTCTCGGAGCAGTTGAATAGTGGCCGGAAGCTTCTTATTCTAGAGCAACCGATCTGGACTCAAAATTATTTGCTTCCGAAGTTTGCTACTATTGCCGAAGAAGACCTCCCACCTGTGGCCACGGAAAATCTCCAGGATTTTACGCTCTATCTGAATTAATCTGAACCAAAATTCAGCTTTAAGTTCGCTTAAATGTAACGCTTGAGTACTCGGACATCTGCATTGACTTTTCTAGGGGCCTTCTATGGATGAATAAGTGATGATGCCTCGAGGTTTTAATAGCTCTAACCAACGTCCTATTATTCGCTCAGTAAACCGTTCGACCACAATCGGAGTTTCTTTTTTTAGCCTTCAAACTCGTCCAATAAGTCACAGGATAAAAGGACTGATACTCAATCTTTTCCGCCATGAGGCGTTGGTATTGAGCTTTAAACTTATGGTCAACGTTTTACGGGTAAAACAGCACTTTAATCCTAGGCATCTTGGAAAATCAATTTAATTCACCCCGGCTGAAGGGAGTTAAATTGATTTTTTCGTCTTCCCCTCATAGGGATTCAAGCCTGCCTGCGCTGACGCTAAGTCAGACAGGCGTAAGAAGGCGAAGATGAAAAGGATTAAAATAAAGCTAAGCAGCAAGTTGATTGGAAAGAGAAATTCTATGCACCCAGGCCCAATAGATCAGAAGCGGGTGTATAACTAAAAGCCTAACCCAACCTACCCATTCCGGTACGCATAACCCTTCGTTAATGCAGCTACCGATTTGAATAAAGTATATATGGGAAGGAATAAAAGCGACCAGCATAAGAATTATCCCGTATATTGCGTAATTTCTTAACCTGAAGGTCAGGAGAAGTAAGCCAAATACGATTTCAATTACCCCGCTCGCTGCGTTAATCACCACTGGAAACTTAAAATAAGGGGGTATTAAGGGATAGTAAAACTCAGGATCTATAAAATGATTGAATCCAGCAAATAGGTAAAATACAACTAAGGCATAGAAGCTTATTTTTTTGACCATGACAGTTGCCATCTCGTGCGTAAATGAACTTCCCTCAGAATAAGGCCAAAAGGCACCCACCAGATGAGGTCATTAGTGATTAGCGTATACCCAAACTCCGCCGGAGCAGCTCCGGTAAAATAATTCATAACGTATCCCATCGGCCCAAAAAGCTTCCCTAGCATACCTACTGCCACAATAGGCCAATGCGTGATCGGGTTATAGCTGGCCCACCAATAGCCCAGCCCGTAAACACCTATGACCATGCCCATACCTTGCCAGATCATAGGATGGTTTAAAGGTTCCATGCCCGTGAGCTCGAAAAATTGGTTGGGCAATAGTACCACCCATGCGCCCCACAGGATATTATAAATGGCAGCCACTTTCAGGACGATGCCCATCCATCTTTTATTTTGCATAGTAGTAAAACAGGTAGAAACGTAATTTGTTGGTCAAAGTAAATTCGATCCGGCCGCTTTATATTGCCAAAGTGAAATACACAAGATGACCGACCATAAAATGGTACGTGGCCAGTTCCATTGAATGAGGCTTGAGATATTTTGGTCAAGGTTTAGACCGGCCTGGATTTGATTATGGAGAGGAACTGCCTTGAGAAAGGTAATGATCCATACCATGGCGATTAGCAAAGCCTGTACTAGGCCTGGCGCATCTGCCTTTTTGAAAAGGATAAGGCCATGAAGTGCAACTTGCCCAAACATCAGTGGCATAACCACAATTGTGACCAGAACCGTATACTTGCTATGCCATAGGGACATTTGCGCCTTATCGACGTAGTGAAAG
>JBCCIX010000227.1:0-7048 GCA_039028075.1 Bacteroidota bacterium
ATTTTTAGGAGGTATAGCCACGAATTATAATACCAACTTTATTGCAAACCAGGGGAAGAGTAAGGCCATCGCCGTGGTGGAAGCAGATGAATTTGACAGATCCTTTTTAACCCTGCATCCTGATGTGGCAATAATAACTTCTACAGATGCTGATCACCTGGACATCTACGGAAGTAGAGACACATTAAAAGAATCATTTAAAGCATTTATAGATCAAGTTAAAGCGACTGGAAAACTATTCGTAACGGAGACCGTTGCGAAGGACTTAGACCTGAAAAATACGAAAATAGTCAGTAGCACCTACGGTTTAAACCGGGGACAATTTTTTGCCAGCAATGTTACCATTGTAGATGGGTTTTTTGTATTCAACTATTGTGACGAGCAGTATACTATTGATAAAATAAAGCTAGGCATCCCCGGTTTTCATAATGTAGAAAATGCCGTCGTGGCGATCGCGACTGCATTGACCTTTGGGGCTTCTCCGGAGCAGGCCAAAGCCGGCATGGAGAGCTATAGAGGTGTGAAAAGGCGTTTTGAGTACCTCATCAGGTCTCGAAAGATCGTATTCGTTGATGACTATGCGCATCATCCTACGGAAATACGGATGTTCCTCAAGTCACTGAAAGCGCTATACCCGGACCGAAGGATCACAGCTATTTTTCAGCCCCATTTATATACGCGAACTCGTGACTTTATGGACGGTTTCGCGGATAGCTTAAACCTTGCGGATGAAGTGATTTTGTTAGATATCTACCCGGCCAGGGAAGAGCCTATTCCGGGAATAACGTCAGAAGTGATTTTTAAAAAGCTGAAGGTTTTAGCGAAGGTATTAACTACCAAAAAAGGGTTGGAGGCCCTATTGGAAGAAAGGGATCTTGAGGTAGTGACCACCATTGGCGCGGGTGATATTGATCTACTTGTAAATCCTATTAAGCAACAATTAGAAAGGAGATACCATGTGGGTTAAGAGTAAAAAGTACCAGATAATAGGAGCAGCGGTGATTGTGATGTTGATGATGATTACCATTAGTTTTTCCGAGCGTAATCTGGACAACCATATTTGTCAGGATATTATTATTCGACTCGATAACCAACATCAAAACTTCTTCCTTGATGAGCAGGATATAATGGACCTGATCACCGCTAACGGAGAATACGTGATTAAAGGCACACCTTATGAAGACCTGAACCTGAAAGAGATAGAAGGTCGGATAAAAACGGAACGTTTCATCAAGGAAGCGGAGATCTACAAAGACTTGAAAGGCAATTTGATGGTAAATGCGGAACTCAGACGCCCTTTTGCGCGGATCTTGTTTGAAGATGCCGCAGATTACTTTATTGCCGAAGACGGGGCTGTTCTTCCCTATTCTTCCAAGTACGCCACCCGAACTGTATTGCTATCAGGTGATCACATGCACAAATTAGTAAAGCAAGACCTTACAGAGTCTGATACTGGAAGCAAAGTCTACGATCTATTGAAGTTCATCCACAATGATCGGTTCTGGAAGGCACAGGTGGCACAGTTAGACATAGACAAAGCAGGTGAGATAACCCTCTATCCGCAAGTGACTAAGCAGTTGGTAGAGTTCGGACAGCCTGAAAACATTGAGAATAAGTTCAAGAAACTGAAAATATTTTATCAGCAGATTCTGCCCCGCAAAGGTTGGAACGGGTATACGCGTGTGAACTTAAAATATAAAGATCAAATAATAGCGGAATGATATTAATCGTGGCCTACATCGTATTGATCATAATCTTGAAAATCAAATTTGATTTAAGCGAAAACAAGATGGATGATGAAAACGCTGAATCCACAAAAAAAGACTATAAACTCAATATTAAAGACTAACTACTCAAGACTAGAGACTCAAGACTCAAGACTAAAGACTAAGGACTAAAGACTAAGGACTAAAGACTAAGGACTAAAGACTAAAGACTAAAGACTAACGACTAAAAAAGCAACCACTAACACTTAAAATTACAACCATGGAACATGACAAAATCGTAGTAGGGCTGGACATTGGGACCACCAAGATCTGTGCGATTGTTGGGAGAAAGAACGAATTCGGAAAACTCGAAGTACTCGGCATGGGTAAAGCTGAGTCGGACGGAGTGATCCGAGGCATTGTCACCAACATTGACAAAACGGTGGCCGCCATTGAAAAGGCAGTTAAAGAAGCAGAGGACCAGGCGGGCATAGACATTCGCGTGGTTAATGTAGGTATTGCGGGGCAACATATCAAAAGCTCTATTCATCACGGTAGCATCACGCGTGATTGTAATGATGATGAGATTACCGTGGAGGATATCAACCGCCTAAATAATGATATGTATCGCATTGTTATTCCTCCGGGTAGCGAGATCATTCACGTGATGCCGCAGGACTACACGGTGGATTACGAAGACGGTATTAAAGACCCTGTGGGAATGAGTGGGGTGAAGCTAGAAGCTGATTTCCACGTGATCACGGCTCAAACTAATGCCATTAACAACATCAACAAATGTGTTCGGCGAGCAGGTTTAGAGATAGAGAACCTCATTCTTGAGCCATTGGCTTCCAGTTTGGCGGTATTGAGCGAGGAAGAGAAAGAAGCAGGTATCTGCCTAATCGATATTGGCGGTGGCACCACGGATATCGCCATTTTTCATGACAATATCATCCGTCATACCGCTGTAATTCCGTTTGGAGGTAACATCATTACCTCGGACATCAAACAAGGTTGTATGGTCATGCAGCACCAGGCGGAGCTATTAAAAACCAAGTTCGGTACGGCCATAGCCGAAGAGGCTAGTCCCAATGAGATCGTATCGATACCAGGTATCAGAAACCGTGCGCCTAAAGAAATTTCTGTGAAGAACCTTGCGCACATCATTGAGGCAAGAATGGAGGAGATTGTGGAGCTAGCCCACACGGAAATCATTACTTCCGGTTTTGAGAACAGACTGGCAGGAGGCATTGTAATCACTGGAGGTGGTTCTCAGCTGGGAAGCTTGAAGCAACTGGTAGAATATATGAGTGGTATGGATACCAGAATTGGCTATCCCAATGAGCACCTGGGCAAAAGCAAGGTAGATGCTGTTAAGAGCCCTATGTATGCTACTTCGGTAGGTTTGGTGCTTTCCGGCTTCAGAGCCCTAGATGAGCGCGAAAACCGATACAATGAGTCACGTGAAAATAACCGTGGTACTACTACCAAAAGACGTGAAGCCACCGGAGACTTCTTTTCGAAGATATTAAACAAAACCAAAGGATTGCTGATCGATGATCTAGACGGAAAAAACGATTACTAATCACTCAAAATTTGTCAACCACTAAATACTTATAGTTATGTCTGAACATGCATATAAATTCGATTTACCATCGCACCACAAGTCGATCATAAAGGTGATCGGTGTCGGAGGTGGAGGTAGCAATGCGGTCAACCACATGTTTAATCAAGGAATTAAGGATGTAGAGTTCATTGTTTGCAACACTGATTCACAAGCTCTCAAAGCCAGTGCGGTTCCTGGTAAGATCCAGATCGGAGTGAACCTGACGGAGGGACTAGGCGCAGGAGCGAATCCAGATGTCGGAAAAAATGCCGCTCTTGAAAGCCGTGAAGATATCCGGGACTTGCTCGGAAATGATACTAAAATGGTGTTCATCACCGCGGGTATGGGAGGAGGTACGGGTACGGGTGCCGCTCCGGTGATTGCCAAAATTGCCAAAGAAATGGATATACTCACCGTAGGCATAGTTACAGCGCCATTTGTTTTTGAAGGCAAGAAGAAAATGGCCCAAGCCAAGGCCGGTATGGACGATATGAAGGCCAATTGTGATACGGTGCTGGTTATTTTAAATGATAAATTGCGTGAGATACATGGTAATCTTTCGATCGGAAGTGCCTTCGCGCAAGCCGATAATGTACTAACTACGGCAGCTAAAGGCATCGCAGAGATTATTACGGTAGCGGGTTATGTAAACGTAGATTTCCAGGATGTGAGAACCGTAATGCTCAACGCAGGTGCAGCTGTAATGGGCTCTGCTCAAACTAAAGGTGAAAATAGGGCTAGGAAAGCAGCAGAAGAAGCCCTTTCTTCTCCGCTGCTCGATAACCGCGACATCCATGGTGCTCAGAAGATCTTGCTTTCTATCATTTCTGGTGAGCAGGCTGAGCTTCAGATGGACGAGCTCACCGAGATCACGGAGTATATACAAGATCAAGCAGGTGATGATGCCGAAGTAATATTTGGGCACGGTGTGGACCCGAACCTGGAAGACAGTATCCGGGTTACAGTAATTGCTACCGGTTTTGACAACGAAAACCGGGCCTCAGCCATGGGAACAGACGAGGATCGAAAAGTGTATAACCTGGAGTCTACCAAGCAGATAAACATGTTTGAACTTGACAACTCTGTAAATCAAACGGAGGAAATGACCTCCCGTACCGTAGAACCCGAAGAGCCTAAGATCGAGGAGGAGCGAGGTTATTCTTTTGCTGCTCCTAGGAACCTGGCGGATGATAGCATTGAAGAAGATGATGGTGAAGACGGCCTATTTCTGGATGATGAGTTCGATGTGATTGATGAAGATACCACCGACCAAACCATTAATTCGGAAGGTATGATGGATATTAATAGCACCAAGGAGCGCCTTCAAAAGAAAGCGAAAGAGCGTTTGGAGAAGCTGCGCGGATTGAACCAATCCGAGATGGGCGCAGATGAATTTAAAGAGCGATTAGACGTACCTGCCTATTTGAGGAAAGAAGTTCGTTTACAGAATGTGCCGCATTCTTCTGAGCCTCACGTAAGTAAGTACAATCTGAACGACGATAATCAGATTTTAGGGAACAATAAATTTTTACACGACAATGTAGACTGATCCAAGGGTGGTCAGTCATTTTTTGGTGGGTTGATCATACCGATACTCTACCTACTAGATACTGATTGGCACTACTAGCACTTAAAACCGGCTTACATTCCAAGTTTCGTAGTGGTTGTTGGTTGTAATTTTTTGGCCGGTGCTGTGGTGCCAATATTTTTGCAGTAACCCCCATGGTGCGCCATGGGGGTTTTGTTTTACACCAGGACATTCTACCCTGTCATCGCTGCAAAGCTTGAGTAAAACCTACCAAGTCGCTAGGGTAGAATATAGTGTAATGATGATATCAATTAGTATCCCATATCAAGTTAGAGTGGTTTTATTACATCTGATACACTCTACAGCGTATCAAGGAACTCCTCTATAGCTCTATAGATTTTATCTAACTCACGATCACTGATAATGTAAGGCGGGATAACATAAATTAAATTGCCCAAAGGACGCAGGAGAATGTTTCGCTCTATGAAAAAGGGATAGATATGATTCCTCATTTCGCTTAAGTAAGAAGAGTTGTCTTCACTATTAATTTCAAGGGCTAAAATGGTCCCAATATATCTGGCTTCTCGTACATTGGGATGAAGGTATATCTTCTGTACGAATTCGGCGTGTAATTCTTCTATTCGCCGGATATTCATTTTTGATTCTTCTGTTAACAAAAGATCGAGGCTGGCATTTGCCGCGCTGCAGGCGAGTGGATTAGCGGTGTACGAATGACCGTGTAAAAAAGCCATTTCCAGATCGTTGGATTGAAATACATCTACAATTCTTTTCGAGCATGAGGTAGCTCCAAGTGCCATCGTTCCGCCTGTTAACCCCTTCGAAAGACAAATAAGATCCGGTTGGATCGAAAGGCCTTCCGATACGAACAGAGTACCTGTTCGTCCGAAACCAGTCATTACCTCATCCGCGATAGACACTATGTCATGGGTTTCGCAAATTTCAAGCATGGCGTTAAGCGTATCCTTGGAATAGATGCGCATGCCGGCCGCTCCCTGAACTAAGGGTTCGAAAATAAATGCCGCCACATCTCCCTGTTGACAGATGCTTTCGAAGTTTTTAATGACTTTCTGATCATTATTGCCGGCTGGAAAAGGGATAAACGTAACGTCAAATAAGAATTGGAAAAATGGTTTGGTGAAAATACTTCTCTCACCTACAGACATAGCTCCAAATGTATCGCCATGATAGGCTCCATCGATGGCAATTATTTTTGACTTTGTGGGACCCTGATTGTACCAAAACTGCAGTGCTAGTTTTATTGCTACTTCAACCGCGGTACTTCCGTTGTCCGAATAAAATATTTTCTCTTGGTTAGAAGGTAGAACGTTAAGCAGTCTTTCGGCGAGATGTACGGAAGGCTTATGCGTAAAACCTGCGTAAATCACATGTTCAAGAGAATGTAATTGACGGCTCACCTTTTCAGCAATGTAAGGATGCGAATGCCCATGAAGATTTACCCACCAAGAGGACACCGCATCAATAATTTTTTTGCCGCACTCAGTATACAAGTAAACCCCTTCTGCTTTATCCACTACTAATGGCTTATCAACGCCTTGAAGTGGACTAAAGGGATGCCAAATAAAAGCCTCATCTTTATCCTGCCAATTCACTGATCTTACTTTTCAATTCGGCGGATAATTGTATCAGCGTCTGAAGATTTTTTTCAGGCATCTGTGGTACCCTGAGTAGACACGGTAAGCCGGACTTCGCTAGGATAATCTCCTCCGTAGAATCATTTGTAGGGCCGTTAAATATGACGCCGAGCGTATTTAGGTTTCGTTTATTTAAATAATCTATGGATAATAAAGTGTGGTTGATGCTACCTAAATAATTGTTCGAAACTAAAATAATCGGCAGATTGAACTTGATGGCAATATCAATAACTAATGACTCCTTATTTAGCGGAACCATTATGCCACCGGCGCCTTCGATGATCAGCGGTTTCTCTGTTTTGGGTAGATTAAAATCGTCAATGCTAATGTGAACTTCGTCTATGGCCGCCGCTGCATGAGGAGAGGCCGGAGTATTTAAAACAAATTGTTCCGGGTGGCAATAGATCTTTCCGTGTGATAAGGTAGTGACCACGGAAGTGTCACTAGGAAAACCGGCTTGGACCGGCTTCCAATAATCGGCGTGTAGAGCCATCGCCGCTATGGTGGATATAATGGTCTTACCACTGTCGGTACC
>JBCCIX010000228.1:0-7013 GCA_039028075.1 Bacteroidota bacterium
GCAAAAGGCAAACGCTATGCATTGGCACAAGCCACTATTCACCAACATCCTACCGGTGGTGGATCTAAAGGCTACACGGAGGATGTACGCATTGCTACGCGTGAACAAGAGCGGCTGCAAACTCAGCTATTTCATATCATGGGCAAAAACAGTGGGCATTCATGGCAGGAAATTGAAGCATTTTTTCGTAGAGACCGTTTCATGAATTCACTGGAAGCTAAAGAATATGGATTTGTGGACGAGGTATTGGGCGACACCTCAAACCTGATCAAAATGGACACTAAAGAGGCAGAGGTAGGCTTTTATGATACTACTAAAAAGTAGATTTTTTATTCCTGCGCTAAATGCTTCCAATGCATTGAATGGGATTGGCTTTAAGCTGACTTACTTTTCCTCGAATTCCTCTCCATCTTAAACAATTTTCTATCTACCCTGATTAAAAGGACGATGACTGCGGTTAAAATGATAGTTACTCCCAATACAACCGTGTAGATTTTCCCATCTCTTCTCAGAACGTCTGCCATTTCAACATTTTCAGGAGATTGACAAAACGATTCAAACGATAAGCAAACTACCACAATAAGAAATAAGTACTTAGTTATCTTCATTCGGGATCTTTTTTAGTAAGCGTAACCGCAAAAGTATAGTTGTCAACCACCAGCCTAAGGCCATGAAGCTAATAATGGCAGCATACACCACTAATTTCATAGTATGGGCGGTGTCAAACAATCTAAACGTCGGATTATTGCCGCTGCCAGGATGCAAGGAATCCGTCATTCTTGGCAAGACATAAATCAAGGGAATAAAAGCTGTGTACGAAAAAATATTATAAACAGCGCTCAATCTTCCACGTTGTATTTCGTCTTCCAATGATCCTCTGAGCACGAAATAAGCGGAATAAATCAAGAGCCCAATAGCTGTATTATTCAATTTAGCATCGCTGGTCCAAAAGGTACCCCAAGTGGCATTTCCCCACAGCATGCCGGTAAGTAAACCCAGTATACCAAAGAAAAACGCGACTTTGACGGACTCAACGGCGCTATCGTCAAAACTATTTTTTTGCGTTCGTAAATATTGAATGGAAGACCACACCGAATAGGTAAAGAGAAACATCATGGTAAACCACATCGGAACATGGAAGTAATTCATACGAATACTCTCATTTAAGATGTGTAGCCTGGGTACGGGTATAAGAAAACCTCCAATAACGGTATAATACAGCAAAACAATGGTAAGAATTTTCCACCAGCTCAATCTATATTTTTCCATCCGCTTACTTATAAATTGTTGTAGTACCGTTTTCGATTTCCAAGGATAGGCGAAGTTCCTTAGAATAAATGTGGATTTCTAAGATTGGCTCTGAGATTTAAGGATAGGACTTGCGTTTTAAGCAACTTGATTTTGCTTGCTCATAGGCACTCGCCGTTGAATGTAGAGGTGCTCGGAATTTTCTAATGCTTCGTATTTTCTCATGCCTATATCGAATCACCTTTTCGATATGGGCATCAATTACTCTTGCTTCCAAAAGATAATCCCGCCAGCCTGCTTACCCATATCTACGGAAGCGACTTTAGTAGCTTTTTTAATATCGATCACATCCACTGTACCCGGCTCTCCGCCAATACCCTCTACAGAAACAAAGGCATATTTACTATCCGAAGAGATTGTAACACCGTGACTTACTTTTCTTGAGTTCTTTACCCTGGCTAGCTCATCACCTTTTTTTAGATCCCAAACACCGGTTTCCGCACTAGCCTTATACGTAGCCAACATATAACGACCATCCGGCGAAATATCTACATTATAAGGAGCCTTGCCTGTTGGCATCCGATTGGTAATCTCCCATTTATCCAGATCCACCTCCAGAATTTCATCAGATCCGTTTCCAGCTACGTACACCTTGTTATTGGTGGGGTGAGGGATCACCCAGGTGGGCTTTACCGTGCTGTGGTACATCTGATCGTGACCCATTTTTGAATGATCCATTTTACCGTGTTCCATCTGAGAATGGTCCATCTGGCTGTGATCCATGCCTGCCATTGTAGCTTTGGCTGACTCCTCTTTTTTTCCATCCAACTGCAATACCCTGCTTACCTTTAATCTTGTTGTATTGATCTCAAAAAGTTCACCCGACATCATACCGACTGAATAGTGAAATAGCCCATCTGGTGAAATTCGAGAGCCATGGGGCATAACTCCTGTTTCTATCCGTTGGATCTCAATCATATCTTCAGGATCCACTACCGAAACCGTGCTAGGCACCATGTCACCGTGTAAATCGAAATTTACGCAATACAACAATCCGGTAGCTTCAGAAACTTGCAATGAAGCGGGAAATAGTCCCAGCTCGACCTTGCCTACCACCTCATTGGTTTCCGTAGAATATTTATAAAGTGTGCCATAAGGATTTCCATGCGCTAAGGAGAGGTACCAATACTTACCGTCAGGGCTGACATTGATACCGTGAGGGCCTTCGATCTCTGCCGGCCAGACCCCAACCGTAATTGTTTCTTCTATGGTCGCTTCTTTGCCATCAAATTTGATTAGGGATACTTCATCCTCAGATTCAGCCGTCACGTAGACATAGTAATTCTGCGCCGCAACCAACTCACCAATAAGTACAAAACACACCAGTAATATCCTTTTCATAACTATCTGCTTTCTACGGCTGCGTTTTCAGGAACTACGGGTCTCAACTTAGCCGACCACAAACCACTGTTCCAATCGGAGTAAAAGATATGGCCCTTATGCGGTTGAGCCCCCCACGTAAAGGGTGCATTAGGAACATAGCCATCCGGATCTTCCGGTACGATCCAGGCGATCTCTCGACCTTGTCGGTTCAAATCCCCCAGTAGTTCCCCACTGATATCAATTACTCTCACCCCTGCATTATAAAAAGCCGCGTAAAGAATATCATCCTCAATCCAGAAGTTATGAGAGCCCGCAAAAGGCACCTGAAACCAGGCCACTTCCTTCGGGTTTTTCAAATCTGTAAAATCAATGATATGCAAAAATCCCGCAGCTCGACTGGGTTTCTTACCCCCCGGATCAAGACCGTAGGGAAACTCCTCGTCTCCCAGGATCACGTAAAATTTCCCGGTTTTCTCATCGCGGTAGGGAAAGGCCGCATGATTTGATCCACTGGGGTAGGCATAGCTGGCAAATTGTACCGGGTTCGATGGTGAACCTCCTGCAATGCCGTTTCCAACATCAACCAATTGCACCCCATCGTCCCAGTTCGACGAGTAAGCAATTCCGTCTTCCACCCATACATCATGTATGGCATGACCGGGGGTGTCCAGTTCAAACTCTCCCACTATTTTGGGATTAGCGGGATCTTCAATATTTACCGAGTAGTACTTGCGACCCGCACTTAGGGCATATACATGGTTTTTGTAGATAAATACGTTGTGCACACCCCCGGTCAAGTTTTGTGAAAATTCTGAAATAATAGCTACGTCCCGCGGGTTGGTTACATCAATAATTACTAATCCGTTCTTCCGATTAGAAGCCCCCTCTCTGGAGATGACACAAATCTTCCCATCTTCAGATATTTTTACGTCATTGACTGTGCGTGCATCCACCTGAACCGAATCGATCAAAGTAATGCTGGCGGGATCCGAAACATCCCAGAAATAGGCTTTACCATCTGCGCCCCAGGTTCCGGTAACCGCATAATCTTTACCATCTACGCCTTCCCAGATCCATAGATCAGAAGTGTGCTTAGTATTGATAGAACCTCTCCCTATGAGGTCTATTTTTCGGGTAATATTACGCTCGTTAGCACTTACGGTGACCGATGCTGCAGCAGAACCGCAGGTAGCATGAAGCACGTATAGGCCGGGTTCATCAGCCACGAATTTTCCTTCGAGGGTCATTAAACCAGATGGGGCCGCTGAGACATCGTACGATTCCCCGGTAAATGAGTAGTTGATAGGTGCATTTTCAATAACCTTTCCTTTTTTATCTAAAGCCCGAGCCTCTAGAGTGAATACATCTCCCGATCTACCCTCAGTCATGTCTGGTACCAGCTCTATTTTAACAATCGGATTTTCAACGATCTTGAGGTCTATTTTTGTTGCCACACCCCCAGCTTCCACCGTAATGGTCGAATTGCCCGCCGAATTCGCAATAAGCTTTTTAAATGGAGCTACGGAAACCACTTTTGTATTACTAGAGCTTATATTAACGTCTACTTCAGGACGCTCAAAATTGGCCTCATCAATCACTTTAACTGAAAGGGGAATGGTAACCCCGGCATAGATCTCGCCGGGCACTTCATCAATTTCAACTTTCGCAATGGCCTCAGGTTCGATGATCACTTGGATATCTGCGCGTAAACGGCCCTTATCCTTATTAGGGCTTATCACCACAATGGAGTACTCACCGTGCTTAATGGCTGTAGCTAATCCTGTGGTGTCAATCACGGATAAGGCACGTCTATCTCTGGAAAAGAAAAGGTACTCTCTGTCTTCCACCCTGTTTACCTGATCATCGACAACCACAGCGTCAAGCTGTACCGATTGACCAATTTTCATGGTGATAGGTTTTTCGCTGACTTTAAGCTTAAGTTCCTGGGCATTTACTACGCCCCAACAAAGACACAGGAGTAATAACAAAAATCTAATCGTTTTCATAGGCTAAATTCTCTAGTAGGGACGTGAAATTAGCCAATACTAAAAATGAGAAGTAGCGATTACTAAAAAACTTGATGGGTGGTAATGGATGTGACCTGAATCCAGAGATTTTTAGCGTAAAAACACCCTAATCTCCGGGAAGTCGATCAATTTAAAAAAAATTCAGTGTAGATCAGTAGGAAGGCAACTACCCAGCCTTTAGTTATCCGGGAGCTAACTCCAGCTCAGATGTCGAGGGGTAGATACCAATGCTGACATCAGTATAAATTCTTCAGAGTATAAAAAAGGGTTTTAAAGCGCTAAGCCTGTACTTCTACAGAGTCGATGTAATGCTTCATTTGCTCAAATGTACGGTAGCCGTTGGCTATCTGGTGCAGTTGGTCCTTATGTAGCAGCAAGACCGTCGGGTATCCACGTACTCCCCACTTACGATTCAGGTTAAATTCATTCAAGGTTTCCTGTTTAACCGTATCACTTTCAAAACGATTGAGAAATTCGCCATAATTGATATTAAATTCATCGCAAATACTGGCATAAAAGGTGGGCTTATTTGGGTCTTGAGATTCAACGTAAAACTTGCGTTGAATGGCCTCAAAAAATTCCAACTCTCTTTCTTTGATGAGTGGCCTTGCGGCTACTACAGCCCGGCAAGAGGGTTCTGTGTCATAGTTGAATTCTGCAAGGTCGAAAAGAGCATATCCAAAAGGTTGTCCGCTTCGCGCATTTACCTGTCCCCAGTGGTGCCTTAAAAAATCTTTCGTTTGATCGTTCCAGGGATCGCCTCCACCCGGACGCAGGCCCCCCACCAAAACACGAAATGCCATCTTTTTTTCCCGATAGTAATCTCGAAGTTTGGTTAAATCCGTTGAAATACCCCAGCACCAGGAGCACATCGGGTCGCCGACATAAATGATTTCTTTTTTGTCACCTTCAGGGTCTGTACCAATGGTGGATAGTTCCTGTAATGTGGACGGTGTGCATATTCCGGTTTCAGGATCGCAGTGCGCTTTCATGCCAATCTTAACATTATGGATTACACATTAGTTCTTGATCTAAATTTACTGGTGTCAGACTAAATTTTTTGAACAAGAAAAAAATGCCTTTAAAGCTTCAGATAAAAGATTTTTCCTTTAAAGCTAAAGGGAGTAATGAAGAACTGCCCTTTAGGGAATTTAAAAGGGTGTTTTTAGCAAATGATTCCAAATTAAAAGATCTTCGCTCGGACGCCAATAGTCCAAATTCTTATCTCAATGATCAAAAATCTTTCTTAAAAAATCTTCAAGTCCTATGACTATGACATTTTTGCCCAGAGGATAGGTATCAGAACTTGGTGTCACTACATGTAATGTCTCAATGTTTAAATCCTGTACAGCGATGTAGGTACCCTTACTTACAGAAGGCGAGTTGGTCATTTTAATTTCAATAGCTGCTAGCCATTTGTTATTTCGCCTTATCAATAAATCGATCTCTGCGCCATCTTGAGTACGATAATAAAACAGCTCATCGTCAGGGGGTAACACAGCTTGGATTTGATGAATTACAAAGCCTTCCCATGAGTTGCCTACCGCAATATTTCCCAGCAGTTGATCATAGGTGTTTATGCCCAACAAATAGTGTAACATACCGGTGTCTCTAAAGTATATCTTCGGTGATTTAACTAATCTTTTTTTGCTATTGACATACCAAGGTTTTAAGAAACTTACTAAGTAGGCGCTAGCCAAGAAACCTATATAGGTCTTTATCGTAGGGACCGATAAACTCAATGACTTCGCAAAAGTACTGTAATTCATAGCACCTCCGTTTTCAGAAGCAATCATTTGTAAGAGCCTATTGGTCACTACCGGTTCAGCTGGCAGACCGTACATGGGCAAATCTCGCTGAATATAGCTCTGTACAAAGCTTCTGTACCAACTTTGAATAAATTTAGGCTTCCCCGATAGTGCCGGATCAGGGTAACCGCCAAATAACCAAAGGTCATTTAATAAAATTGACTCAGCTTCTAGTACGTTCAATGGGAATAATTCTAGATAGTTTATTCTACCTGCCAGGCTTTCAGAACTTTGTCTTAATAATTGTGGAGATGCCGAGCCTAGTACAACAAACCTTCCCGGTTGTTTATTTTCATCTACTAATGATCTCAGGATAGGGAATAACTCAGGTTTTTGCTGAATTTCATCGAGAATTATTGTTTTGCCGGTATGCAAAGAAAGGAATAGCTCCGGGTCGGCTAACTTGTTGATATCCGAATTTCGTTCTAAGTCGAGGTACAGTGCGGGTTTGGATAAATCCAGGTTTTTTACTAAAGTGGTTTTACCGATTTGTCTTGGACCTACTACTCCAGTTACAGGAAATTCTTGTAACGAATATTGAAGTTCA
>JBCCIX010000229.1:0-6972 GCA_039028075.1 Bacteroidota bacterium
GAGAGAGTGACGGAAGCAGAGGACGAAAAAGAAGGCCTAAAGCTGATCAAAGCAGAATCCAATTGGGATAAATTCTTCTTGAATTTCCACGATGTAAATACACTTGAAAATCAGATTTTACACAGTTTTTTGAAGAAAACCCGGTGGTTTGGCGGTAAAGCCAAAAAGGTGAGTAAGATTAAAGTAGATATGGCCATTCCGATGAAGGTGGAAAATCAAACCAACTATCTTCTGGTTCTGGAGGTGTGTTACATCCAACGGCTTCCTGAGTACTACTTTATGCCTTTGTCATTTGTATCTGCTCTTGATGTAATCGAGGAAATAGATTATAATCCGCAAAGTGTAGTGTGCAGGATTGATTTTGGCAGGCTTCAGGGGTTTTTAATTGACAGTTCCTATGACAGTAAATTCAGAAACTACCTGCTTTTTGCGATGAGCAGCCGCATGAAGCTAAAAACAGAGACCGGGGAATTGAGCTTTAATTCGGGCACTTTTAATAAGATCAATATTCCAAAAAGGGAAATTAGATCTAAAGTGCTGAAGGCGGATCAGAGTAATACCGCCATCATCTACAACGATCAGTACTTCTTTAAATTCTATCGAAAAATTGAGAAAGAGATTAACCCTGATTTGGAAATTGTACGTTTTTTTTCGGAGAAAACTACGTTTGCCAATGCGCCAAAATATGCGGGAGGAGTAGAATTTAAGACCAATACTGGGAAAAATATCGTATTCGGGCTCTTACAGGGCTTGGTGGAAAACCAGGGTGATGCCTGGGTAATGACTACCGATGCTTTAGGAAGGTACTTTGACCGTGTTTTTACGAAGGTAGACCGCAAAGATAAACCACCGAAAATGACGCAAGACCCTGCCATTGATTTCGAAAAAGCACCCATGCTAATCCAGGAGCTCGTAGGGAATATTTATGCCGAGCGGGTTGTAAGACTCGGGCAACGTACCGCAGAAATGCACTTGGCCTTAGCTTCGGACGCTTCTGATGGTGCTTTTGCCCCGGAAAAGATCAGTGGAAACTACCAGAGAGCTGTATACTCATCGTTGAGAAAACTTGTAAAGGATCGGTTCAAACTGCTCAATCAGAAAATCAAAGACCTGCAGCCTCATGTTCGCGAACTGGCACAGGAGGTTCTCCGTAGAGAAAATGATGTGCTGGACTGCTTCAGTGAATTCCATAAAAATAAGATCGATGGTATCAAAACCAGGATCCATGGAGATTATCATTTGGGACAAATATTATTTAATGGGAAAGACTTCATAATTATAGACTTTGAAGGGGAGCCCGGATTCACCTTTAGTGAGCGAAGGTTAAAGAAAAGTCCGATTAAAGATGTAGCGGGAATGATGCGCTCATTTCACTATGCAGCCTACGGCAAAATACTTCTTAATGAAAATTACAGAGATAAAGATATCGAGTATCTTGAAACTTGGGCTGAACAGTGGCAGCATTATGTAAGTAGATTTTATCTATCAGCCTATCTTGAAAGAATGGGTATTGGAAAAAAACTCACGGAAAGTTACGAAATACTTATGCGCACTTACTTGCTTGAAAAGGCTATTTATGAGTTAGGTTATGAGCTCAACAGCCGACCTGAGTGGGTGATTATACCATTGCGTGGCATTAAATATTTGATCGATAAGTACGATAAAATGAAATAATTATGGCAAAAAAAGCCAAAGCTACTAACGTTTCGAAGACGAAAGATAATTCGCCTAAAAAGACAACTACTGTTAAAAAAAAACCGGTAGCAAAGCGCGTGTCGGTTCCTAAGGAAAAGGCGATGGCTAAAAAATCTACCGCCTCCCCTAAACCTGGTAAACAGGCAACAGGCCAGAAAAAAGGTAATGAAGCTCGAGAGCCTGATTTCTTTTCGCTAATTACAGAATTTGATGTACATCTATTTAGGGAAGGTAATCACTATAAGCTTTACGAAAAACTAGGTGCGCATGTAGTTACGCATAAAAAAGAAAAAGGAACCTTTTTTGCCGTATGGGCTCCAAGTGCTAAACATGTATCGGTACTCGGAAATTTTAACGGTTGGAATAAGAATGCTACCCCGCTTTTTCCCCGGTGGGACTCTTCAGGAATTTGGGAGGCTTTTGTACCTCATGTAGGGCATGGTGAAGCTTACAAATATGCCATAGAAACACAGGAAGGCCACATACTAGAAAAGGGAGATCCCTTCGCTAGATTGTGGGAGCAACCTCCTAAAACGGCATCTGTAATATGGGATACTAGCTATAAATGGAAGGACAAAAAATGGCTTGACAAAAGAAAAAAAGAGGCAGATATCGAGAAGCCTTATGCCGTATATGAAGTGCATTTTGGCTCTTGGCGTAAGAAATGGGGTGAAAACCGATCACTTTCCTATCGCGAGGCTGCCGAGGAACTGGTGGATTACGTTAAGGAAATGGGGTATACGCATATTGAATTTATGCCTCCGGCAGAACACCCGTTTTATGGTTCCTGGGGTTATCAGATTACAGGATATTTTGCACCTACGAGCCGCTTTGGTACTCCTGAAGATTTTAAGTTTATGGTTGACGCTTTCCACGAGGCGGGTATCGGTGTTATTTTAGATTGGGTACCTTCGCATTTTCCTGGAGACGCACATGGGCTTTATAAATTTGACGGAACACATTTATACGAGCATGCAGATCCCCGAAAGGGTTTTCATCCTGATTGGAAAAGCTACATATTCAACTATGGACGGAATGAGGTACGATCTTTCCTGATCAGCAACGCCATTTTCTGGTTGGATCAGTTTCACATTGATGGTTTACGGGTGGATGCAGTAGCCTCTATGCTTTATCTTGATTATTCCAGAGAGGATGGAGAATGGATACCGAATGAATTTGGTGGAAATGAAAATCTGGAATCGATACAGTTTTTAAAGGAAATGAATACCCAGGTCTACGCCCATTTTCCAGATGCCATTACCATTGCAGAGGAGTCTACGAGTTGGCCCATGGTTTCTAAACCGGTATATGTAGGTGGTTTAGGTTTCGGACAAAAGTGGATGATGGGCTGGATGCATGATACTTTGGAGTACTTTAAAAAAGACCCGATATATCGGCAGTATCATCAAAACGAAATTACGTTCGGCATTATGTATGCGTTCACTGAAAATTTTATGCTACCGCTTTCGCATGACGAGGTAGTGCATGGTAAGGGCTCGCTCTTAGGAAGAATGCCTGGTGATGATTGGCAGCGTTTTGCTAACCTCAGGCTATTGTACGGTTATATGTATGCTCACCCCGGAACCAAGCTACTTTTTATGGGTGGCGAGTTTGGTCAGTATGGAGAATGGAATCATAATAACGGATTGGATTGGCACTTGCTGGATAATAAAATGCATAAAGGTGTACAAGATTTTGTCAGAGATCTAAATGCATTTTATAGAGATGCGCCCGCCTTGTACGAATACGCGTTTGAAAGTCGAGGTTTCCAATGGATTGACTATTCGGATACCACCAATTCAGTCATTGTGTTTTTGCGGAAGGGTAAAAATGAGAATGATATACTCGTAGTAGTTTGCAATTTTACCCCTGCCGTTCGCAGTGACTACAAAATCGGAGTTCCCTTCGAAGGTCATTGGCAAGAGGTGATTAATAGTGATGATAGCAAATATCAGGGGAGTGGGGTGACCAACAAAGGTCAAGTACTTTCTGCTCCAGTCGCTTATCACGGGCACGACTGTTCTCTTCATCTTACTTTGCCTCCTTTGGGGATTTCAATTATTAAATTTGGGGAGTAGCAGAAAATTGTTGAGAAAACCTTTCTTAACGGATTCGAAAACCTTGTCTCTAGATCACTTTAACTTTATTTAAGGCAATTAACCTTACTTTTCTACATGGAAAGATATATCTGTATTCATGGTCATTTCTACCAACCACCAAGAGAAAATGCATGGCTAGAGGAAGTAGAGCTTCAAGACTCTGCTCATCCGTTTCACGATTGGAATGAAAGAATAACCCACGAGTGCTACGGACCCAACTCGGCCTCTAGAATTCTCGATAAGACGGGGGTGATAAAAAAAATAGTGAACAACTATGCAAAGATTAGCTTCAACTTTGGCCCTACTTTACTTTCCTGGTTGGAGATGCACGACCCTGAGACCTATGCTGAAATACTTGAAGCTGACAAGTTGAGTTTGAAAAATTTTGGAGGTCATGGTTCTGCTGTTGCCCAGGTTTACAATCATATTATCATGCCGCTAGCTAACCGACGTGATAAAGAAACGCAGGTGAAGTGGGGTATTTATGACTTTGAAAATAGATTTGGTCGTAAGCCTGAAGGGATGTGGCTTGCAGAGACCGCTGTGGATACTGAGTCGCTGGAAGTCCTTGCGGAAAACGGCATTAAATATACCATACTAGCCCCGCGACAGGCCAAGGCTGTACGTAAGATCGGAGACAAGGACTGGCAGGATGTTTCCAATCTTTCCGTAAATACGAAGGTGCCTTATTTGTACAATCTTCCGTCTGGTAAGTTTATTTACCTCTATTTCTACGATGGAGATATATCACAGTCGGTGGCATTTAATGGTCTATTGAATGATGGAGAGCGCTTCGCAAAAAGCTTGTTAGGTTCATTTTCAACTACCTCTGATCCTCAGCTCATCCACATGGCCACCGATGGTGAGAGCTACGGTCACCATCACAAACATGGCGACATGGCGCTAGCCTTTTGCCTGGATTATATCGAACGAAGCAAAGAGGCCAAGTTGACCAACTACGGCGAATTCTTAGCTAATCATAAAGTGCAATTTGAAGCGCAAATTCAAGAAGATAGCTCCTGGAGTTGTGTTCACGGAGTAGGACGTTGGAAGGAAGATTGTGGATGTCATACTGGCGGTAATCCTGGATGGAGTCAACAATGGAGGCAACCGCTGAGGGACGCACTGAATTGGCTCAGGGAGGAACTTGCTACTATTTTTGTGGAACAGAGCAAAACGCATCTAAAGGATCCTTGGTCTGCTCGTGAAGACTATATTCAAGTCATTATGGATCGGTCTGAGGATAATGTGAAGGCATTTCTTGATAACCATCTGATTACCGGTGGCGATAGCGTCAAGGTACTGCGACTTCTAGAGATGCAGCGTAATGGGCTACTTATGTATACCAGTTGTGGTTGGTTCTTTGATGAGGTATCCGGCATTGAAACTACCCAGATTATGCAGTATGCGTGCCGAGCTATGCAGTTGGCGTATCAGGAAAGTGGTGTAAATCATGAACCTGATTTTATGGCAAAACTTTCGGAAGCCCGAAGCAATATTCAAGACTACGTAAATGCTTCGAACGTATATTTGAAGTATGTAGCTCCTGCCAGCGTCAATCTGGAACGCGTAGGTATGCACTATTCAATCGCAAGTATTTTTAAAGATCAACCTGAATCATTTCCCATATTTAACTACACCACCAATAACGATTATTTTCAACGAAGAGAAGCAGGTTCACAGCGATTGGCCGTAGGAATTACAAAAGTGCGCTCAAAAGTTACCCACTCTGAGAAAAAGTTCAGCTTCGCCGTATTGTATCTGGGGCAACAGAATATGATTGGCAACATATCGCTCAAAATGACACGTGAAACGTTTGATGAGATGAGTGAGAAACTATCTGAAGCCTTTGATGATAGTAATTTAGGTGCCATGTTTAGCGTAATGCAAAAGTACTTTGGCCCTGAAAAGTACAATTTATGGCACCTCTTCAAAGACGAAAAACGTAAAGTGTTAAATCAGATCATGGATAAGAGCTTGAAACAGGTAGAAGGCTCATTTAAAAGGATCTACAATCGAGATTATCAGCTGATCAATACGCTTCACAATGATAAGATTCCGGTACCTCTGGCCTACGTAACTACCCTTCAGTATGTATTAAATTCCGATCTTTCCGACGCTTTTAATCAAAAATACATAGACCTAAACCGCCTTGAAAATATCAAGAATGAGTTTGATAAGTGGAAGGTAGAGCTCGATGATAGTTCTGGTCTCGCTAAGCGCGCATCCGACACGGTTTTTAAGGCACTCGAGCGAATTTCAAATGAAAAAGGCGACGTAGCACGAATACACAGACTCAATTCATTTTTCTCAATTCTCGAGCGTTTTGGATTGAGCCCTTCGTTATACAAGAGTCAGAATTTGTATTTTGAAATATCGATAAACCAGAAAGATTGCGGAGTGGATAACGCAGAGTGGTATAAAGCTTTTGAAGAATTGGGTGATCATTTGGGGGTAAAGGTTTACTAGAGTAAAGTTTCAGATAATCACTGTTTTTCTGACATTCAAAAGATATAATTACTAATTTTGTGAAAACTGATGAAAAATTAATCACTTCAGATTAGTTTTTTCGCAAGTGTCTACAGACTTATTTACACTAAGTTTGGTAACCACCTAAAGATGAACCTATGGGAAGAAAGAACCAAAATGCCTTTATCAAGAAACAAAAGGAAGAGCTAAAACGCAAGAAACGAGCGGAGAAAAAAGAACTTATGGAAGAGCGAAGAAGTCAACCGAAGAGCGGTAAGCTAGAGGACATGATGGCGTATATCGATGAAAATGGAAACATAGTTTCAGGTACCCCTGGTGACAATGAAGAAAAAGATCAAGGTAATCAGTAGGTAGGCCTATTCGCTGGCCTACAAATTATTAAGCAACGAAATAAGAGTACGAATTAGCTCTACGCTTTATGATGGAGTAGTGGCCTGAGTGGTTACTATAACCTGATCACCAATTTCATACTGTTCTTCTCCTGTTATCACCACTTCTTTAATATCTTTTCCGATCAGGACTGAGGCTATGCGGAAAGCATCTTCTGTTCTTATTTGCATAATTTTGCCTAAAAGTTGAAATTTTTCGCTCCGGCTAGTGTTGCTAAAAGCCTTATCCACAGCTTTTGACCTGACTACACTACCCTTTTCAACGAAAAGTACGTGATCTGCCATTTTCCTAATCTGAC
>JBCCIX010000230.1:0-6910 GCA_039028075.1 Bacteroidota bacterium
ATTGAGATCAATACCAAAAACCTCATGAGCATTATTTACAAAGTACCGTAAGTTTCGTCCCTCTCCGCATCCGGCATCTAAGATGAACTTCCGGTCCTCAAAATTGCCCTTTAATATCTGATCCAGCAGGTAAAGGTCAAGGTTTCCTACCCCTTGGTTAATTTTTTTGTAATGCATATTTCAAGGCTTTTTGAGTTTCTTCGTAACCGTGCTCAATGAGTTCTTTACTGCGATAGAACTCAAAAGTTGAACAAACATCCCTAGAAACCTTAATTACTACTTCAGGGCGATGCGCTTCAATAATGTAGTCTGAAATTTTGTCTTGCATCAGATCAATAGATCTGGCAAACAGGTCAAATATGCTAAGCCGTTTTGTTTTCGATCCGCCTGGAGAAGATGGGAAAAGCTTATTCCATCTTTCGATCAAAGGCGACAATTTAGTAGACTCTCCTTTCTTTTGTGTAGCCATTGAATTAGGTATATCGGCATTTACATCCGATACGATAAGAATATCTACCTCACCTCGATCTACGTGCTGAACAGGGATAGGATTAATTACACCACCGTCTACCAATTCAATATCATTGATAATTGAAGGTTTAAGGACGGAGGGTATTGCAGCGGACGCCCTTAATGCTACGTATAAGCTTCCTTTATCAAAGACTACTTCTTTCTTATTGACCAGGTCAGTGGCGATTGCCTTAAAAGGAATATTTAACTTTTCAATATTCTGGTCATCAATGAATTTCTTCATCTCGTTAAATACACGTTCGCCACGAACAAAACCCTGAGTACTCAATGTGAAGTCCAGCAGCTTAAATACATCCAGTTTATCCAGCTCGCACATCCATTTTTTATAGGCAGGAAGTCTACCTGCTGCATAAACACCGCCAATTACAGCGCCCATGGAACTACCGGCAATTGCAGAAATAGTATAACCCTGCTCTTCCAGTGCCTCTATGACACCGATATGAGCCACTCCCCGGGCACCTCCACTAGATAAAACAAGAGCAACCGATTTGGACATAATCAAAAATACAAGTTTAAATAGAAGGACGTCATGCATGGGTTTACCATTCGAACAAAAGTTGCCTAGCCATATGGACACGATACTGTAGATTAGTTAAATTCGAACTTTTGAAAAATTATCCATGCTTGTTATGAGAAGCCTATTTACTTTGCTATGCTTATCTATCTCATTTGCACTCTGCGCTCAAACAAAATCTCCAGCAGAATTTTTGGGCTATGAATTGGGCGAACGATTTACCCGTTATCACAAAGTAGTAGAGTACTACAAGTATTTAGCTGAAACTTCTCCTAAGGTAGAGTTACATCAGTACGGAGAAACTTATGAGCACAGGCCACTTATTGCTGCGCTTATCTCGTCGTCGCAGAATATCACTAATTGGGATATTGTAAGACAAAACAATCTTAAAAGAGCAAGACTTGTTGATGGAAGTGCCAATAGCGATGATATAGCCATAGTGTGGCTGAGCTATAACATTCACGGCAACGAGGCTTCATCCACGGAAGCGGCTATGCAAACTATCTATGAGTTAATAACCGCTGATCGCGCCCAAAAATGGCTTGAAAATACAGTGGTGATTATTGACCCGTGCGTTAATCCCGATGGACGCGACCGATATACCAATTTTTATAACCAGTATGGGAATAAGGATTTTAATCCCAGCGGCGATGCGATGGAACACCGGGAACCCTGGCCCGGAGGAAGGCCAAATCATTATCTCTTTGACTTAAATCGTGATTGGGCATGGCAAACTCAGCAGGAATCCGTCAGCCGCATGCGGTTCTACAACGAAGTGATGCCGCACATTCACGTCGATTTCCACGAACAGGGTTATAACAGTCCGTACTATTTTGCTCCGGCAGCTGAACCCTATCATGAGGTGATCACCTCGTGGCAGCGTGAGTTTCAGGTGGCTATTGGAAAGAATCACGCCAGGTATTTTGACCGGGAAAACTGGCTGTACTTTACGAAGGAGCGCTTCGATCTACTTTATCCCAGTTATGGCGATACTTATCCGACCTACAATGGTGCTATTGGCATGACTTACGAGCAAGCTGGTCATGGTTTTGCGGGTTTGGGTATCCTTACGGAGTTTGGAGATACATTAACGTTAAAAGACAGAATTGCTCATCACTACACCACTGGTATTTCTACCGTTGAAATCGCTGCTCAGAATGCAGCTAGACTCACCTCAGAATTTGAAAGATATTTTGAAAAAAGTGTGAGTAATCCTAACGGTAAATACAAGACGTACCTGGTTAAGCAATCCTCTAACCCAGATAAAATCGCTTCATTGACCCGCTTTTTGGATAAACAAAAAATCCGTTATGGTGTGGGGGGTAGCAGAAAAGCAGTGAGCGGATTCAGTTACATGAAAAACGGTAATGTCACGACATCCGTAACAAATAATGATCTGGTAATCAGTGCTTATCAACCCAAATCGAAATTGGTAACGGCCTTGTTTGAGCCCGTGGCAAAACTCTCTGATACGTTAACCTATGATATTACAGCCTGGTCTTTACCCTATGCTTATGGATTAGATGCTTATGCACTTACAGATAGGGTAGAGGTATCCGGTGAATACAATTTTCCCTCTACGGAAGACGCGGAACAAGCAAAGAAGCCGTACGCTTATATTGCTAAATACAATAGTCTGGAAGATGTTAAGTTACTGGCAAAGATGATGAGAGCAGGACTAAATCTCCGCATTGCTCATAAACCTATGACTATTAACGGCAAAAACTACCAACGAGGTAGTATAGTGGTCACACGTAGAACGAATGAAAAGTTCGGAAACCAATTTGATGAAATCATCCAAGAGGCGGCCAAAACTTTTGGACGTTCCATTGACGCCGTTTACACCGGGTTCGCTGATTCAGGAGTAGATTTGGGGTCAGGTGAAATAGCCAAGCTTAAAGCACCAAAAATAGCGGTGCTGTCAGGTGAACAAACCTCCTCGCTGAATTTTGGTGAGATATGGCATTTCTTTGAGCAGCAAATCAATTATTCGATTACGGCGATACGCACAGATTATCTCAACCGTATTGATTTAGGCAAATACGATGTGCTCGTAGTACCTCATGGCTACTACCGAATATTCAATGAGAGCACTTTGTCTGAACTCAGCAGTTGGGTGAATAACGGTGGTAAGCTCATCATCATTGGTAACGCGCTACGCTCTTTTGAAGGGCAAAATGGATTCCTGCTTAAGTACTTCACCGATGAAGAAAAGAAAAAGAACAAAAAAAATGAAGACGATGATATCCTCAAATCGTACGAATCGTCGGAAAGGGATGGTCTTTCTAATTCTATCTCGGGAGCTATATTTAAAGTGTCGTTGGATAACTCAAACCCCCTTGGCTACGGTTATGGCACAGCATATCACTCATTGAAGACCGGCAGCCAGCGTTTTGCTTACTTAGATGGCGGCCAAAATGTGGGGGTACTCCAGGGAAATGCTGAACCGGTCAGTGGTTTCGCTGGATTTAAAGCGTTAGATAAGCTGGAAAATAGTCTGGTGTTTGGCGTGCAAAGAAAAGGTAGCGGAGAGGTGGTGTACATGGTCGACAATCCGCTTTTTCGGGCTTTTTGGGAAAATGGTAAGCTTTTGTTTAGTAACGCCGTTTTTATAGTAGGGAATTAGAACGCAAACCCATCCGATAACTTGAAGCTATCGGATAGATATTCCAAAATTTCTCGATTCTCACAGACACTGGTTGTTTATAACGCAGCAATGGCCGCGTCATAGTCCGGCTCTTCACCTACCTCAGAAACAAGTTCGGTATACGTCACTTTTCCCTCCTCATTCAGCAATACTATGGCACGTGCATGAAGCCCTTGGAAACCGCCATCTGTAAATCTGGTACCGGTAGCCTCCGAAAATTCCGGATGTCTGAAGTCTGATAATGTCTCCACGTTCTCAATCCCTTCAGCGCCACAAAAGCGCGCTTGCGCAAATGGCAAATCTTTGGAAACACATAAAACTACCGTATTTTCCAGTGCGCTGGCTTTAGCATTAAACGTTCGAATTGAGGTGGCACACACGGCGGTATCCACACTGGGAAAAATGTTGAGTATGACCTTTTTTCCCCTGTAAGCTTCAGAATCAACCTCTGAAAGGTCATTCTTAGTAAGTTTAAAATCTAGTAGCGTCCCTTTTTCGGGTAAGTCACTCACTGTGTGCACAGGAGTACCTCCTAATGTAACTTGAGCCATTATTTTTCTAGTTAGTTATATTGAAAGCTAACACCTTATCGAGCGTATTTGTTGCTACAAAATGGTAGTTACGAGCTGCTTTTTTTCTACGCAGTTACAGCCATTTTTTTACCTGGTTATAACTTGATCCATTCGTTATACAAGAGACGCAAAAATTTCTCCTTCCAGTATTGATCATAAAACGCTTCCTCCTTTCAAAAGCCGATAAGAATAAAAGATCAACCCTGTGAGAGGAAAATATTTCCAAATTATACCACCTTTATTAAATTAGATGCAAGCTATCAAATCGTATGGTCATACCTGGTAATAAGAAGTTCAAGTCTGATTAAAAAACACTATTTTCGATAGAAGATGCCGGTAGGAATAAAAAAAGCAAGCCTTTGTGCTCTTTTGCTTCTAAGTACAATCGCCTTTACTCAGGAAAAAGGCATTATTGATGATCTGAAAGATCAAGTGAGAAAAGAAGAACTACAGGAGAAAATTGCCGCCTTAAATCAACTAGGATGGCAATATCGCAAAGTATATCCGGACAGCTCGCTCTATTTTTTGAACCAATCTTTGAACTTGCTTGCTACCACCGATGATAAAAACCTAGAACCTGAGTGTCTTAATTTTTTGGGCGTTGCTTATCTCTACAAAGGGGATTACCTTAATTCCTACGACTATCACCAGAAAGCCAGGAATTCTGCTCTGACCAATCAAGACAGTCTTCAATACGCACATGCACTCAATAGTTTAGGACGATTGTACGAAGGTACTGCTACTTATGATAAGGCTATTGACTATTATAATCAGGCCTTATCTACCTTTACAAGTCTCAACGATACCGTGGGCCTGGCCTATATATACTCCAGCTTGGCCACATTTTATCAAAGCCAAAAATCATTCGACAAAGCGGTAGAAATGTCAAAAAGGGCCTTAATGTTGAGGAAGCAGAAAGAACATTGGGCCGAGGTGGCCTTCAGCTATTTAGAATGCGCAAAAATTTATGAGGATGCCAAAAAACATGACTCCGCACTTTCTATGCTAAAAGAAGCACTGGCCTTTAGTGATAGTGTTCAGGAGAATTTGGTGCTGAAAACGGAAATAAATACTGAAATAGCCCACCAATACCGCCGAATTCAAAAATACGAAGAAGCAGCCACCTTAATGGCCGAAGCCGAAAAAGCGGCACTAGGTACATCAAACCAGAATCTTTTCATGAAAGTCTATAATGAATATGGCAAGCTAAATCATGAGTTAAAGAACTATGAACAAGCCATAAATTATCATAAAAAAGTGGTAATCGCCGCCGAAAAATCAGCATTTTGGGCCGAGCTTAAGAATGCTTACCTCGAATTATCACGCAACTATGAAAAGTTAGGCGCCACTAAAGAGGCTTACGAAAACTTTAAGCGATATAATGATATTGAAATCAAATTTTTAGACACTGAAAAAGCAAGGATTGTTCAGCAGCACGATTCACGGATAGCACTCGAAAGTCGCGAGCAAGAAAATGAATTGTTAAAAATAGAAAAACAAAAAAACGAAGCGATAATAGCGCAGCAAGATATCAGAAGTCTTGCTTTGATTGGGTTAGTGGCATTGATGTTCTTGTTAGCCGTTTTGTTCATGTTCTTTTCTTACAAAAGAAAGAAAGCCAATGACGTCCTTACCCAGAAAAAGAATGAATTAGCGGAGCTAAATTTACAAAAGGATACCCTTCTCAACATTATGGCCCATGATCTAAGAGCGCCATTCAATAGAATTACCGGTTTAGTTGATCTGATTAAGTTTGATGAGGGTAATCAGGCTGAATATATAAGCATGATAGCGGCAATGAGCAACTCCGGGGTAGATCTGATAAAAAATATAATGGAGGTTAATAAACTGGAATCAGGAGAAGTGGCCGGCAGAATCTCTGCGTTTAACATTGAGGAATTTTTAAGGGAAAAAATAAAAAACCATGAACCTGATGCCTCGGCCAAACAAATTACGCTACAGGCCGAAATAACGGTTCAAAAAGACTTTTCTACAAATAAATTGTATCTGGAAAGAATAGTCGATAATCTGATTTCTAATGCGATAAAGTACAGTGAAAAAGACTCTGATATAAAGGTAAAAGCCGTTAGAGAACATAACCAACTACTGATTTCGGTGGAAGACCATGGACCGGGCTTTACACCTGACGATAAAAAGAATTTATATCAGAAATTTAAAACACTATCGGCGCGGCCCACGGCGGGTGAAGCCTCTAATGGACTGGGGCTGTCATTGGTTAAAACCCTTGTGGATAAGTTAGGCGGAAAGATTACATTAAAAAGTGAGGTGGGGCTTGGGAGCACCTTTGAAGTGTTCTTACCACAATTAAATTGATGTTACTTTTCTTTGAACCATTAGTGATAAGTAAATTCACCAAATGCACTACGTACCGTAACTTGCTTTCTTTCAGCACGTTCAACTCGACCAATGACCTGGGCATTAATACCAAAGCTATTTGATATATCAATCACCTCCTGAGCGTTGTGTTCATCCAAGTAGACCTCTAGGCGATGCCCCATATTGAACACTTTATACATCTCTTGCCATTCAGTACCACTTTCAGCTTGAATGACCTGAAACAGTGGAGGAATTGGTAGTAAGTTATCTTTGATAACATGAAGGTTATCAATAAAGTGTAACACTTTG
>JBCCIX010000231.1:0-6904 GCA_039028075.1 Bacteroidota bacterium
ACTGGCCATTGCTTTACGTACTTTACTCATAAACAACCATGCCGTCTTTTGAGTAACTTCATATTTTTGAGCCATCATAACGCTGGACGCACTTTTAGTGGTAGTGGACATTTCAAAAAGGATATAAAATGCTTTTCGTAACCCGAACTTTACCTTATGGAAAAGTGTATTGGCAGTCACTGATTCACTGTAACGACAACTTTTACACACCCTGGCTAGCTTTTTGCCAGGCCAGAAATGGTCATGGCCACATCTTTTACATTTATATTCCGTGGCGTGTTTGTGTTTTTCCAGGTAAGCTAAACAGGTCTCATCGCTATCAAAATAATCGATGAACTTCAGTAAACTAGTATCTTTGAATTCTGTAAACATAGGATAGATATTTATGATGGATTATTAAATATACTAATTTATTTAGTAATTACTAAATACCTAATTCTATTTATTTGATCGGCTTTCAATTCAAGCAGGGCCAGAGATTTCTTACCTATTGACTGCTAAACTTCAATCCGATTTAGCAACGGCAGATGTACGGGATTCGTGGGATGAAGATATTGATTTCAGTCTTATCGCAGGACTTCAGTATTCACTAGAGAGGTGGGTCTTAGGTATGAGATATATATACGGATTGTCCACCATTAACGAATTTATAGCTACAGATAATCAAGGTGCAGAAATGGATAGAGTTGAAGAAAGCATTCCAATTCTCAATAAGCTTTTTGTTCAAGAAGCGGTAGCCCAATTTATGTATGAAGCCAGGTTTTCCTTGCGAATTGCACTTCCGTATCCTGTTCTATTTTTTTAACCCTAGGCTCTTTGAAATAAGAGCTGTCCAAATCCAGCTTCAATGGTAACCGTACGGGTTGATAATCTCTCACTAGATCAAATACCAGATTAGTTTCATATTTACTCTTTTCAAGCCATTTATCCACGGCTTCATCATTTATAGATTTAATCTGATCGCGAACCGAAAAATAGTTCTCTCCCGCAGATTTGGGTGCAATGGAAACCACGTTATAATTGGTTCCTTCTTTTACAAGTATTATGCCCAAGGCCCTTTCCAGAATATTCGACCGATCTACGAAAGACAAGTTCAATCCAAACTTAGAGAGTAACTCAGTCACGATCGTTTTGGTATCTGTGGTTCCCTTCACATAGGTATTAAAGAACTCATTGAGGGAACTACCCATTACTTCTTCACAGATTGCTATGATATCATCATAGCTGTAGCCCCTTTGTACCTTACCAAATCGATCCCATAAAATGCGCATCACATCATCAAGGGACCGCTCATGCTCAGAAGCGAGCCTAATCTGTAGATCCAACAGTAGCGCAAGTACAGCTCCTTCAATATAAATGGAACTTTTCTTGTGCGGAGCGCCGGGCTGGTAGCCGTCAAACCAAAGATCAACAGAGGAATCGTAAACCGAATTACTCAATCGGCCACGATTCAGAAAATGTCGACTAAATAGCTTTTCAAGCTCAAAAAGGTATTCGCTCATACTAAAAACCCCACTGCGTTTCAAAAAAAGATCGCCATAATAGGTAGTAAAACCTTCAGCTACAAAACCAGTGGGAAAAACTGGCGGTTGACCGAAATGATAGGGCATCATTTCCACAGGACGGATCTTCAGGATATTCCAGGTATGGAACAGTTCGTGCGAACTCACTCCTAGTAATTCATTGTAAAAAGGCTTTTTATTTACTTCTTCAGAAGGGCCTAAGGTTATGACTGTAGAGGCTCCGTGCTCAACACCATGATAATGCTTGTAGGGTAAAATATGGAACAAAAAATGATACTCTGGCACTGGAAAGTCACCCATTACCTCTATTTGTAGTTGAGTAAATTGTGCAAACTGCGCGACTAGAGATTTCATGTCAAGGTTATGTTTACCCTGAATCCAAATGTGGAATTTATAGCCATCTACCTCATACGAATGACGATCCAACGAAGAGCTGGCAATCATAGGGCTGTCGACCAGTTCATAATAAGAATTAGCCCTTAGATGATGGCCTTGGTGTTTTAAGCCACAGGCAATAGAATAGTCTTGCGGCAAATCCAGCACTACCTCATGAGTTTCATTCATTCGGTCCTCCACATATAAAAGACAGTTAATGAAATTGATGTACACCATACGTTCATCCAGAAATGAGTTTCCCGCATCCATTTCATGCGCATAATAGCGATATTGAATAGATACTTCATTGGCTCCTTTGCATTGCACTTCCCAACGGCTCGGCTTTAGTTTTTGAATAGGTAGTTCATGCCCTTGGCCGGATTCGGCGCCTATCTTTTGAATATTTTTTGCATAATTGGCGGCTTCATATCTTCCGGGCCGCCAGATAGGAAGTTCAAATTCAAGTGAGGACCGATTTCGGGTATCGAGGGTTAGTTTTATATTTAATAAACGTTGGAGAGGATTATCGTAGGTGATAAAATATTTCATGAAGTTCTAGTAAAAATAAATCCTTGACTTGTAATTAATAAAAAGCCATTTATCTTTGCAATCCGTTTGTAAATCGAGCTTCCGACTTGATTTACAAGGTTAAATAAATAAGATCATGAAGAGAACATTTCAACCTTCGCAACGCAAAAGAAAAAACAAGCACGGTTTTAAGGCTAGAATGGAATCTGTGGCCGGTAGGGCCGTATTAGCCAGAAGACGCGCCAAAGGCAGAAAGAAGCTGACAGTTTCTGACGAAAAAACTCACAAGTAATTAGTGATACGGCCTAGCAAAGGCCAAGTCTTTGGGGGGTTAAAAGTGACGTATGTGCGGAAGATGTCATGAAAAACACCTTTAAAAAGGCTGAGCGATTAAGTAAAAAAAAGCATATTCAGGAACTCTTTGATCAGGGTTCCTCTTTTTATTTATATCCTTTTAAAATCCTATACTTCCCCTCTGCAGGACTTGATCCCGAACCTGAGTTCCACCAAGTGCTAATTTCAGTTCCAAAACGAAATTTCAAAAGAGCAGTGGATAGAAATCGATTAAAGCGTAGGATCAGGGAAGCATACCGTTTAAATAAGAGCCTACTAGCAGATAGCGAAAAGTTGTTGATTGCTTATATTTATACCTCAAAGGAAATTTTGGCGTACGCTGAGATTGAAAAGAAGCTCATAGCGGGGTTGGTAAATTTGTCGTCCAAGGGTTCAAAGTAATGACTAGAAAAAGAAAGCTCATCGTAATCGTATTCATTTCACTGGCAAGTGTGGTTGCCTTTTCATTTACATCTCCGGCGGAGCGGTATTTCGAGATAGCCAAGAACCTGGACATTTTCGCCACACTGTTCAAGGAAGTCAATGCTTATTATGTCGATGAAATTGATCCCGATAAATTGATAAGAACCGGGATTGATGCTATGTTGGGCTCACTTGATCCATATACGAACTACATTCCAGAGGATGAGATTGAATCCTTTCGTACACTAACCACAGGGCAATATGCCGGTATTGGAGCCTTGATTGGCAACTTAAATGGTAAGGTGGTCATTACCATGCCCTATGAAAAGTTTGCTGCGAACCGGGCTGGGTTGAAAATTGGTGATGAGCTTATTTCCGTCAATGATGTCAATGTCCAAGGCAAATCAGTGCCTGAAATCAGTGCGTTGCTGAAAGGACAGGCCAGGACTAAGGTTAAAGTTCAGGTTAAGCGTTTTTCTGAACCGGAGCCGATCACATTTGAGTTTAATAGAGAAAAGATCAGTCTGAGTAACGTGCCTTATTTTGGTGTTATCGATGACGCCATTGGCTACATTAAGTTGGAAGACTTCACCCCTGGAGCGGGTAAAGAAGTGGCCAATGCTTTAAAGGAGCTTAAATCTAAAGGAGCCGAGAGTGTAATCCTTGATCTTCGTAGTAACCCTGGGGGGCTCTTGAGCGAGGCGGTTAATGTCTCCAATGTTTTTATTTCTAAAAATAAGGAAGTGGTGTCCACGAAGGGTAAAGTGGTAGAATGGAACAAAACCTATAAAACACTTAATAACCCCGTAGATACGCAAATCCCATTAATAGTTTTAATCAACGGGGGAAGTGCCTCGGCTTCTGAAATTGTTTCGGGGGTTGTTCAAGACTACGATCGTGGCATTTTAGTAGGATCAAAAACATTCGGCAAAGGTTTAGTTCAAACTACTCGCCCACTCACCTATAATTCCCAGCTCAAAGTGACTACCGCTAAATACTATATCCCGAGTGGACGGTGTATTCAAGCGTTGGACTATGCACACAGAAATGAAGATGGTACCGTAGATAAGTTTGCTGATTCTTTGAAATCTGAATTCAAGACAAAGAAAGGACGGCTGGTATATGATGGTGCAGGTCTGGATCCTGATTTAGCCGTAAAGGGAGCATTTTTATCGCCTATAATCGTCAGCCTGGTTTCCAAAGGTTTGGTATTTAACTACGCCACAGCATTTTATTATAAAAATAAAGACCGAATTACCTCTCCGGCATTTGAATTAACCGATGCTGACTTTAATGATTTCAAAAACTGGCTGAAAGACAAGGATTACGATTACACGACCTCCGTGGAGCGAACACTTGCAACCTTAGAGAAATCAGCTAGAGAAGAAAGGTACTACGGAGACATTAGTGCTGAACTGAAAAAATTAAAGGTACAAGTGGCGCATAATAAAGAATCGGATTTAGAAACTTTCAAAGTAGAGATAAAACAAATTTTAAGGGAAGAGATAGTTTCCCGTGAGTTTTTTGCCAAAGGAAGTATCAAGGCTTCGTTCGAGTCCGACGAAACTATAAAAACGTCAGTGCAACTGTTAAAAGATAGAAGTAGATATAACCAATTTCTGGCGCGCCAATAAATGGCCCTTATTTTAAGCATTGAAACGTCGACCACCGTCTGCTCAGTGGCCTTGCACGAAGAAGGCAAGATAAAAGCCTCCAGTACGTTTTATCTGGACAAGTCGCACTCTACTGTTCTGATTCCCTCGATTGATACGATGATCTCAAAAGCTGGCTACGATAAATCAGATTTGGTGGCTATTGCCTTATCAAAAGGACCGGGATCTTATACCGGACTTCGCATAGGTGCTTCCTCTGCAAAAGGACTGTGTTTTGCATTGGATATACCGCTGATCGCAGTGGGAACCCTAGCGGGATTAGCCAGAAAGGTAGCTCCTTTTGTAGAATCTGATGTTAGACTTTGTCCTATGCTCGATGCAAGAAGAATGGAGGTGTATACAGCCCTATATGACCCACAACTAAACATGCTAAAAGATGTTCATCCCGAGATAATTGAAGAAGATAGTTTTGTCACTGAGTTGGGGGAAGGAAAGATAGTATTTTTTGGCAATGGATCGAACAAATGTATGGATCTGCTTAAGAGTGAAAATGCCACTTTTATTAAGGGCATAGAACCTTCTGCTGAAGAAATAGGTTATCTGGCATACAACAAGTTTCAAAATAACTCATTTGAAGATGTAGCTTATTTTGAACCGTTTTATTTAAAAGAATTCAGGGCAACAGTGCCCAAATCGCGCATTTAGGATTATGGAAATTGTAAATAAGGTGGCGTTAAGCCCTTTGGTAAGTATTGATTTGGAAGAGTATTATCATCACGGAGAACGGCTGGTTTTTGATATCAAAGATTGGCTCTTTCAGGAGATGATTTTAAAGGAAAGGGACTTTCGTGCGCACGTAAGAGAGCATGACTGGTCGCAATACCGGGGCAAGAATGTGGCTTTGACGTGTACTGTCGATGTTATTATTCCGGCTTGGGCGTACATGCTGATCACGTCGAGATTGAAAGAAGCTCATAAAGTGGTGCTTGGTGATTTACAGCAGCTAGAATTATCTCTTTTCGAGGATGCATTAAATAAAATAGATATTGATCAGTTTACCGGTTCTAAGGTGGTAGTTAAGGGATGTGGGGAATTACCTGTACCTGATGCAGCCTACGTTCAGATTACCCAATTATTAACCCCTGTAGTAAGCAGCTTAATGTACGGTGAGCCGTGCAGCACGGTACCCGTCTATAAAGTGCCGAGAAAAAGATAATTTGCTCCTGCCGTTCCGATTTTAAAGGCAAGCGCAATTACAAGCTATTCTAATTGATCCGATAGTTTTACTTTTCAAAGTAGCATGTTACCTACGAAGCAAACCTAAGCCATCAATTGAATCTATGTTACGGTGGGCAAATTTGAAACTTAAGGTGACCGTGCGAAGTGGTTTTTATAGTACTAGTAGAGCTAAAACACATTGATTTAACGAATTAGACAGTGATGCGAATGGTGGAGATGATCAATACAAAGTAAAAATGCAACCGCCTGATTGCTGTCAGCGCGCAGGCAAAACATAAAACGTTTTGAGAAAATGTATAGTATCAGCTTTACATCGATTGTCCAGGTGAAAAGGAAAAATCAATCCGACTACTCTACATAGGTTAAAATGTTTCAAATCATTTTTTAAACGAATAAACTTAGCAGGTACTGTATAAAATTATTTTCGGTCTTTTTGTGTTAATTTCCGCTCTTTTGGTAGCTGAGTCTCTGATTCACAGGTAAGATATGGCATACTATACTTTCATGTTGAGCCAAAGCAATGAATTCGCGCGTTAGGAAATTTCTTAGGTCATTACTCAAAATCACTGCCTGGATACTTGGGATTTTTATCGGGCTTTTGCTAATGGTCACTCTTTTAGTAAGAATTCCGGCCGTTCAAAAGAGGCTGGTAAACGAAGCTGAAAAAATTCTCGAAAACAAGCTGAACACCCAGGTGGATATAGGAGGGCTGTACGTCAACTTTCCTACAACTATTGAACTTGCGCAATTCTACATAGAAGATAATGCCGGAGATACACTTTTGGCTTTTGATGCGCTGGATGTAGATGCCGATCTGTGGGCCCTTCTGAATAAAACCATTGAAATTAATTCGCTGGAACTTAATAATGC